>PWSL01000280.1 GCA_003563255.1 Desulfonatronospira sp.
ACTAAATGTTCCCAGGCTGGAGCCTGGGAACGAGAGGTAAGCGGCTGGAGCCGCAAGAACTAAATGTTCCCAGGCTGGAGCCTGGGAACGAGAGGTAAAATTTCCGTGCCCTTCCGTGTGTTCCGTGGGCGATACCTCCTGGCTTTCTTTGAAAATGCAACAACATGTTGTTTCGAAATTTGTGCTAAGCGCCTAAGGGCCGTGGATTTGCTCAGCCAGCCGGGAGGCAGCACCATAAACCGCATGTCGGAAGCCCTGGATATCGACCGTAGGAGCGTTTACCGGCTCCTGGACATCATCCAGGCTCTGGGTTTTCCGGTTTATGACGATATCCAGGAAATGGGCAGGTCGAAAACTATGGAAAATGGATGCAGATTATGTATTGAAACTTCCCAACATCACTCTGCCCGATGTCCGGCTCAACCTTTCTGAAATCCTGGCCCTGCACCTTTTAAGAGTCAACTTAAAGAACCTGTCCCTTATAAATAGAGGTAGGAAATGTTCAAAAATCTGTATTTACGCAACTACAAAAACCTGTTTGTTCCTGAGGGGTTCCAACTTAACAGGCTCAATCTATTCATCGGCCCCAATGGTTGCGGCAAAAGCAACTATATCTCTGTTCTGGAGTTTTTTCACCGAGCACTGGCACCGGCAGGCCCTTGGGAAGGGGGTGACATGGAGTCGGATCAAGCCCTGACCATGCTCGGGGAGTCCAGGATTTTAAGTGGACATCTTTCTATGCCTGAAAGGGTTTATTTCGGCTTTGAATTTGATTTTGAAGCTTTCCCCAAAGGATTGCGCTATGATCTGGAGCTTGACATTCTGAAAACAGGAGTGAATGTCAGCACGGAGCATCTGGCCGATGCAATCGCGGACCCCTTTTTTTACTTTAAGTGTCATGACCGGCATAAAGGAACTTGCGTTGTCTCCGTATACGATTCTCCCGGACAGGATTCGAGAACACACCTTGAGCCCTTCGCAGAAGTTTCCACCAGGGAACTGGGGCTTGTCAAGCTGCCAAAATTTCTTGAAGAAAGTTCATATCCACCGGACCATATTCCTTTTTTCAAGAGCCGCAGAGCTCTTGTAGAGGCAGTCAGAGGTTGGCATTTTTACAATGCCAACAACATGAATCTAGGGGCAATCCGGGATGCTGCGCCCAAGATCGGAGGAAGTGATTTGCTTTTGTCTCCAAACGGGGAAAATCTTCCTTTGGTCATGGAGAATCTTTTTCAAAAAGATTTTGATTTCGAAGAGCTCCTAAATCTGGCCATGCGGACCATTCTTCCTGACACAAGGCGAGTTCGACCCTTACGCACCGGACAGCTCAGGTTATCCCTTGAATGGCATTTTACAGGTCAAAGCGAATCATTTTTTCTCTCCGAAATATCAGACGGAACAGTGCGCATGCTTTGCTGGGCGGTCATACTTCTTTCGCCTCATCCGCCATCACTGCTGGTGATTGAAGAGCCGGAACTAGGTCTGCACCCTGCCTGGATGCCGGCTTTGTATGAATGGATCTGCGAGGCCGCGCAAAAAACTCAGGTCATTATCTCCACACACAGCCCTGAGCTTCTTGACAGGTTCACCCAGCGCCTTGAGGACGTGGCGTGTTTCAAACAAACTGAGCACAAAGGACTTTTCACCATGACAAGGCTTTCCCATGACATGCTCAAAGATCAATTAAATGCAGGCTGGGAGTTGGGCGATCTTTACCGGATCGGTGATCCGGATATTGGAGGATGGCCATGGTAGTCTGGTTGTTTGCCGGCGGGGGCGAATCAGAAATACGGGCGCTTATCCCCTTTTTAGAGAAGCACTTTTCTCCCGGTATTCGCTTTGACCGCAAAACCCCGGTCAGAAAAAAGCCTGGTGCCAAACCAGGTAAATATTTAACTGCTTCTCACGGTAAAACAGGAAGATCCTTGGCCAGGGAAATTAAAAACAGACTGGCACAGTCCTTGAGCAAAGAAAGCCTTTGTGATCTTATTCTGGTACTGGATGATCTCGATTGCCGAGATTCTGATAAAGCCACATTAAGCCTGCAGAAGCCGATCTTCGACTGTTTGGGTCAACATACACCTTACTGCATTGGATTTGCATCTCCTGAAATAGAAGCATGGCTGATCAGTGACTGGGGCAATACTTTTTCCGTGCACCCATCATTTTCAGGCAAAAGACAGAAAGCCATGCAATACAGGCTGGCCCAGACTGATGGTGTTGATTTTTCTAAACCGGAATCCTTTGGGCAGTATGATCCTGAAAAAGACAGTTGCGATAAAAAACTATCCCAATGCATTGTTGAAGCGAGTATAAATATTTCCGACAAAGGGGACATTGTTTTCTCCAAGGCCAGACATACCCCGGAAATGCTGCCTGGTATTGACCCTGAAAATGTCTGCGCCAAGTGTCCTTTGTTTCGCAGTTGGTGGAACAGACTGAAAAGCATTTTGTTATGAAATTAATTATCCTGACGCACTTGCAAAAAGTCGAAAAGTTGATTTTAGTCCCTGAACGTATTTTTCTAACTCTTTGATTTTTCTGTCAACTGTCAACTGCGTCTGTAAAAGAGACTTTTTGCAGACGTATCATGACATCTTGATACTCAATCTGACTCTCTGCCTGCTGATGGAATCTTGGTTTAAAAGGGTCATAAAGCTGTTTTGCAGATCTGGAGGGATATTTTTCATGTTAGCCGCAGGAAAGAACATGGGGCATTACTGCAGACTATGCGGAAGAACAAGACCAAATGAGAGGTTTTCTGGCAACGGACATCGGATTCATGTGTGCAATGATTGCGCGAAGATGCCAAAGGCGGATCGGGAGGCCATTGAACAGGAAGAAGAGATATTCGGTTTTATGAGGCAATCACACATATCGGACAAGAATATTGCCAGACTTCGTGTACTGTCGGCGGCAGATAATTCGCGGATAGCTGACTTGGCTTCTCTGGTTCTTGATGTCGCCAAAGTCAAGCCATATAAGAAACGTCGCCTCAAGGTGTTGGCGAGGGAGCGTAGAGATTTGCTCGAGGCTCTTGAGAGAACTGGTTTGATTCATGTGCATCAATAGACAGTATAGACGAGGGCAGGCACAGTCCTTCTTTCCAGACTAACAGGGCGTATGCCAGGCAGGTGCAGGTAGCAGTCAGGGAGAAACAAAACAGCATCGCCTGTCCCAGGTGCGGCAGTGAAATGGTCCTGCGCCGGTCCAAAAAGGGCGGCGACCAGAACGGTCAGTTCTGGGGATGCTCCAGATATCCCCGGTGCAGGGGCACAGCCAACATCGCCTGAAAAACCGGCCATGTGAAAGTCTTTACGGGCAGCCGGCACTTATGGGGCCGGGCCTGAGCAGGCTGTTAAGTTGATTTAATAAATACCCATGCACGCCTCAAAAAAGCTTTTTTGATAATATTCAGGGAGCAGGATGAGGTCAGGAGAATGCGCTGGTACCCGGCAGGCTCTTACAGTGCCCATTTTGAGGGTGTAACAGACGTTCTAAGGCAGAATAACGGCCTGTTTTTAAAGATATCGATAGATAATTCAATAGATTAGCTGGGATCTGCCCCAAAACAGCATGGGAAGAGTACTTAATGGCTAACTTTGATGATTACATTGTTTTTGTGGATGAAAGTGGTGATCACGGACTTGAATCAGTAGATTCAAACTACCCGGTATTTATTTTAGCCTTTTGTCTGTTTCCAAAGATAGTATACGCTGAAAGTGTTGCTCCTGCGATCATTAAATTCAAATTTAAATATTTTGGACACGATCAAGTCATTCTTCATGAACACGATATACGTAAAGCTAAAGGTCCCTTCAATATCCTGCAAAATAAAGATATACGTGTACCTTTTATGACGATCTGAACTCCATGGTTGAGCAAAGTCAGTTCGAACTGGTGGCAAGTGCCATCAGAGTATCTGTTTAGCGCTTTTAAGGAAAGCAGGGGACAGGCACTCCGGGACCCACTTTAGCATCATTTTGTGCTCAAAATGACTCGATTTCTGGGACAAGTGGGTCCCGGAAGAGCCAGTCCCCATGCCACATGCAAAGCGCTAAACAGATACCCATCAGAAAAGATAAGCTCAACAGGAAGTATTCAACTCCTGGGAATCCTTACAATATCGCCCTGGGGTTTGGCTTGGAAAGAATTTTTCTGCATTTGAAAAGTTTAGGGTGCAATGCTGGTGTGACTTTCTTTCTCTTTGAAAGTAGAGGCAAAAAGGAGGATAAAGATCTTGAGTTGGAGTTTCGTAGACTTTGCAGCCGGAACGTAACAGGACATCAACTGCCATTTGATATTATACTTGCCGATAAGAGATGTAATTCGGCAGGACTTCAACTTGTTGATTTGATTGCCAGGCCAATAGGAAGGAAAATTCTGAAACCTGATCAACCAAACAGGGCGTATGATATTGTTGAAACTAAATTCAGGCGAAATCCTGAGGGCCATGTAAACGGCTGGGGACTAAAGGTGTTCCCATAAAAAGCGAAAGGCCCCGGTATTTACCAAGGCCAGACGCCAACCGGGCATTCCCAGTCCATTTTGTTAATTAACAATTTATATCTTGTATACGGTGTTGTCAACATTTGTTGCCAACTAACTCAAGGCTAACGAAAATTTTATGAAGTGCTGTTGGAGATCTTTTTTCTTGTAATTCCCACCAAAAAATGGTTACTTGGCCGGAATTTGAGTTAATATAAGGCTTTTCTGATAATACCCGGGGAACAGAGTGGGATCACCCTTATTGGCCAACCGGCTTATTCTTACAGTGTCCATTTTTAGACGGTCTGTTTTGGAACTTATCCATCGGAAATTCAGTAGATTAGCCAGGTCCGAACCCAAACAGGCAGCCTGTCCAGGATGAGGAGAGTTTAACATGAATTCAGTCGAGCTCATGCACAAATTCCGTTCCGCTCTGCCCACGGTTCGGGAATGGATTGAACATACCCTGGAACAAAACCGGCCCGCTGCAGTTTCGGTAGACACCTTTTCTTTTCCCCGGCTTAAAAATGTCTTCCCGGCTGAGCTGCTTGTGCAAGCAAAGGTGGTTGTCGTCCCGGGGAAGGTACCTTTTCCTCCACTTAGCCAAATGGGTCTGCCTGAGTTCTC
>PWSL01000321.1 GCA_003563255.1 Desulfonatronospira sp.
AAAAGAAAAAATGTTGTTGCTGACTATATCAGATTTTCTTGCAAAAAGTCTGACAGATACTTATTCTGCAAAAACATATCCATAACTCTTTGTATTTACTGACTCCTGATTCCTGCGACTGCAAAAGGTGCTTTTGCAGTCAAACTTTGCAGGGGGTGAAAAAATGTACGGTGTTGCAGCACAAGAAATAATTAGCGAAGCAATTTCAAAAGAAAAACCTTACTGGGAGCATCAAGGTGAAATCAAAAATGCTCAACAGTATATCATTGAAAGTTTAACTGAAAGATTTGATGTGGTTGGAAAATCATTATCTGAAAAGATTAAATCCATTCAATCCTTAGATATCCTTAATATGCTTTTCAAAAAAACACACCGTGTCAACTCAGTGGAAGAGTTTGATCAACTGGTAAACAAAGTTCTCAACTAATACTGGCCTTGCCCACAACCCAAGTAGCAAGAAAAGAATGCGTAGCCATAACTGGGACAGTCCCCGGGGTCAGGATTCAGGATTCAGGAGTCAGGGGTCAGGATTCAGGAGTTATGGTCAGAGGTCAGAGGTCCCAATGCCGGGCGACCATTTCCGCCTTTGCCTGAAATTTCTTGTTTTTTTCTGGGGAATGCCGAGCCCCAGCTCGGCGCCTGCACCGAGGAACGAGGTGCATTTATCTAATGCTGGCATTGCCCGCAACCCAATCAAAAGAAAAGAATGCTCAATCAGCAACTAAGGCAATATTCTGGGCCTGTAGGGGTCTTTTAATCAATTAGTTCAATAACTTGATTAGGTCCGACCCCCAACGCCTAATTAGGTCCGACCCCGAACGTGAACGTACAAGCACTCGGGCCATCAATACAAAAACCCGAACAACCACAGCGGCAGAACTCGACCATGGCCGACTTCCTGACCGTCCCTGACCACGTAGCCGTCTTGCGTCACCTCGATCTGGCCAAAGCCCTTGCCTTTGCCGCCGACTTCAAACGTATATGTATCGTCCACAATAAAATCGCCTCGCGCCGCCACCCTGATCCGCGCAGCGGCGGAGAGCAGCTGGTTGACGAAAAATGTTTCGCGCAGGCTGCCCAGTGGATCGGTTCGGGTCAGGGACTGGCTGATGGCCCACAACATGTTCGTGTTTTCCAGAAAAATCTTGGAATCCTTGCGAACAAGCCTGGCCCCATGTCCGTGAGGCGGGACTGTGGTCAACAGCCCGGCTCGTTCCAGGACGGCCAGATAATCGTAGACAGTGGGCCGGCTGACACCGACATCACGGGCCACACTCTCAATGCACAACTGCATGGGCGGGGACGTGGCCACCAGCCAGAGCAGTTTTTTCATGACCCGAACCCCCCCGGACCTGCGGCCCTCTGCCAGGCTCAAATCCTCGTACAACGTTTTTTCAATCACGTTTTCCAGGCGCTGGAGATACTCTGCCTTGCCCTCAAGCACAAAAGGATACGCCCCGGCTTCGATGTACTCCCGAAAATGCCCGAGCACCTGGCCGGAGCCGAGAACATCCGTAGCAAGGCGCTGGTGGTCGCGCAACAAGATTTCCAGGGTCACGGGCTGGTACTCTCTTCCAGCGACAATGCTCAAATATTCGCGAAAGGAGAGAACCGGCAGCATTCGGTAAAAGGCCCGTCGTGAAAGATCGTATTTGGCGGTCTGCATGGCCAGGGCCGAACTGCCCGAAACCACCAGGCGGCCACTGGGAAACGAATCATACAGTGACTTGATCTCCTGAGCCCAGTCAGGCCGCTTATGGGCCTCGTCTATGAACACGACTTCACCGCCGTGGCGAAAAAATTCCGCTGCAATGTCATAGATGCCCATGGCCGTAACCTGGATATGGTCAGCCGCGAAGTAAAGCCCCTTGCCGCCTTCCTGCTCGCAGTCCTTGAGACGCTGCAACATGAGCGTTGTCTTGCCCACACCCCGACCGCCATAAAGACAGATCAGGCGGTTATCCCAATTGATCCGCTCAAACAAAAACCTCCTCGTCGCGGGCAGATTCCCCACCAGCAAGGCCTGAATGGCAAAAAGGTCAGACAGATTCATTTTTTTCTCCGATTGTCGCCGTACATTTACAGATCAAGCAATATAATGTCAAATCACAGCGACCATTTCCGCCTTTGCCTGAGATTTCTTGTTTTTTTCTGGGGAATGCTGAGCCCCAGCTCGGCGCCTGCACCGAGGAACGAGGTGCATTTATCTAATGCTGGCATTTCCCGCAACCCAATCAAAAGAAAAGAATACTCAATCAGCAACTAAGGCAATATTCTGGGCCTGTAGAGGTCTTTTAATCAATTAGTTCAATAACTTGATTAGGTCCGACCCCATAAGCCCTGGTCCAAGCCGTACTTGTTCATGAGGGAGTAGACGGTCTTGCGGGAGACGCCCAGGAGTCGGGCAGCCTCTGCTTTATTGCCTGAGGCCTGGTCCATGGCATCCTGCAGAGCCTTTCTTTCCCGCTCTTCCAAGGTGGGGAACCCTCCTGTGCCGCTGGCCAGCCAGCCTGGAAGATCTGCCGGGCGGATCATGGGTGCCGGGGAAGTTTCAGCCAGGGTATGCACCAGGTTACGCAGTTCACGTACATTGCCCGGCCAGTTGTATCCGCACAGCAGCTCCATGCTTCTGGGAGACAGCTGACGGGGACGCCTCCAGGAAAGCCTGTTGTATTCTTCCAGGAAATGCTCGGCC
This sequence comes from Desulfonatronospira sp., assembly GCA_003563255.1. Lineage (GTDB taxonomy): Bacteria > Desulfobacterota > Desulfovibrionia > Desulfovibrionales > Desulfonatronovibrionaceae > Desulfonatronospira. The sequence goes on from PWSL01000321.1 coordinate 2,696, forward strand.
AGGATAGATATATCCTCAGTGCGCTCCCTCAGGGGTGGAAGGTGGATGACTGTTTCGCAGAGTCGATAGAAAAGGTCGTCCCTGAACCGGCCTTTTTCCACCATGGCCTCCAGGTCCTGGTTGGCCGCGGCCAGGACCTTGGCCCCAATGGAACGGGGCCGGGAATCGCCCACCCTGGTGACTTCCCGGGATTCCAGCACCCTGAGCAGTGCAGTCTGCATCCGGGATGGAGCTGCCTCGATTTCATCCAGCAGGATTATGCCGTTGCCAGCAGCTTCAAAAAGGCCTTTCTTGTCGCTTAATGCCCCTGTAAAGGCACCCCGGCAGTGTCCGAAAAGTTCGCTTTCCAGCAGGGAAGGGGAGAGATTGGCGCAGTTGACAGCCATGAATTCGCCCCGGCCTCTTAATTCATGTATGGCTCTGGCCGACAGCTCCTTGCCTGTGCCGGTCTCTCCCGTGAGCAGTACCACCCTGTCCGTACCGGACGTTGTCCTGATCCGGGTGTAGACCTCACCCATGGCCCGGCTTGCCCCGCGCAGTCCGCATAACCCGCCTGGGGCCCCTTTGGCCAGGCGATCCTCCGCCTCACTGAGCCTGTTGCGCAGCTCTTCTTCCCGCAGGACCTCATCTGTGACCTCCTGGAACATCAGGACCACCTGACTGACGCGACCCTCCGGATCTGGTACCGGCGAAGATGTCAGGCGGAATATCTGCTCACCGCCTTTGTGTTTTCTGCGTTTAATTCCCTGGTGTACGCGACGGTTTTCAAAAGAAGAGATACAAGGGCAGTCGCTGCAAACCTTTTTGCGGGCCGTATGGCAAAAGACGTGATAGCAAAGAGGGGTGTTCTCGGGGCGAAGCCCGGGGAACCACTGCCTGAGCCTGGGATTGGCGCTGGTGATGCGCATTTTTTCATCAATAACTGCCACCCCCATGGCAATATTTTCAGCAATGACCCGGTAGCGGGCCTCGCTTTCCTGAAGGGCCCGGCGCTGGTCACTCATTTCAGTTATATCTCTCCCCAGAGACTGGTATTCAACCACCAGGCCTTTATCATCAAAAACAGGGCTGTCTATCCAGTGGAATACGCGCATTTCTCCTGAGCAAGTTTCAATAAAATGTGCGTACTCCTCTTTCTTTCGGGTACTTTGTAAACTGGCTATACTATATTTAACCTGCTGCCGTTCACTTTCTGGAATCAGTTCAAGCCATTTTCTGCCAATAAGATCCTGGGGTTTTCTGCCGAAAATATCGCAATAGCAGCGATTAACATAGGTCAATGTCGTGTCCGGCAACCACAGGCACACTGCTTCAGCCTGTTCATCCACCATGACCCGGTAGCGGGCCTCGCTTTCCTGAAGGGCTTTGCTGGCCTGCAGTCTTGACATGAGGTTGACTATGACCTCGGCCATAAAGCTCAGCAGATACATTTCAGTGTCTGAAAAAATTTTTTTCTTCCTGACTGCGTCAAAGCCGACAAAACCCAGACAATCCCGGTTGTCCATCAAAGGGATGGAAACCATGGACTTGATGCCCTGATCCTCAAGGTGTGAGCGCATACCAGGATTTTCAATCAACTCGCCGACATCGGGGATATGAACACTCTCACCCCGTTCATGGACCGGCATGAATTCAGAAATGAGATCAAAGGGTACAGCCTGGAGGTTGCCGATTTCCGGTTTTATGTCTTCAGCGCACCATTCGTGCGTGTTCACTGCAATTTTACGGGCATAGTCATAATTGAAGAGGTAAACCCGGTCCACTTCCACGGACCTGCCTACAGCTTCCAGAAGCCGGCTTATTGTATGGTCGAAATCATCCAGGGGAGCATTGATGGAGTCGGCCGTCAGCTCCATAAGAAGGCCTTCCAGGGACTGCTGCTTGATTATGGCCCGCTCGGCCTCTTTACGCTGGGTGATGTCCTGCACAAAGCCGACCACCCGCAATGGATTGCCCGCCTCATCCTGCACAACCCCGGCTGATTCCCTGACCCAGCAGACCTGACCATCCTTTCTGACTATGCGATGGTCGTATTCCAGAGTAATGCCTTCCTTCATTTCAACAATGGGCCGATTTGTGCTGTTCACGTACTCCCTGTCTTCAGGGTGCACCCGGTCCAGAAACGCCTGATAAGTCCCCTCGAACTCGCCTTCCCGCAGGCCGAACAGGGCCTCACACTCCTTTGACCAGTACAGGGTGCCCTGGTCCATGTCGTATTCCCAGACTCCGGACTGGGTCAAAGTCTGGGCCCGGGACAGCCTGGCCTGACTTGCAAGGAGTTCTTTTTGGAAATTTTTCAGATCCGTAATATCCAGGGCGCTGCCAACCAGCTTTACCGGTCGTCCGTTGATCACAACCGGGGTCAGCCTGGTCAGCCAGGTCCTTTCACCGGCCGGAAGAAGCAGT
>PWSL01000258.1 GCA_003563255.1 Desulfonatronospira sp.
AAGTCCTTCCCGCCGATAACCCCGGAATCTGTAAAATACCGGCATCTGTATCTGAAGCGCTCTACTCTGGATATCTTGTAGCCTTTCTTCCTGGCCTTTTCCACAACCTTTTGGTCAATAGTTTTGCCTTTGCCCGCATCCACAGCTCCGGTTTCATATACGAACTGCCTGTACTTGCGGACAATCTCTTTGGGGTCCAGCTCGTTCCATTCCTTGAGCCCAAAATCAATGGATAAGAAACTGTCTTTATTGCCGGCCTGGGTATGGTAACCAAGAGAACTCCAGCGGTAGTCCTCTGGTTTCTTCACAATACCGGCACGGATAGGGTTTAAATCCACATACGCCAGCAGATTAACCAGAGTGCTTCCTTCCTGTACAATCATACTCTTAAACCGGCCACCCCAGAAAAATCCCTGCCGTCTGTGCTTCTTATTATAATACCGGGTAAAGTTCTGCTTGATGTCTTTTACATAAGCACCCAGGCTGCAAAGCCTCTTTTTGACCTCAACCATCCGGTCAGTAGGCATCTCGACCTTGTCACCATAATATTCCTGCCACCTCTTGATGATATCTGAATTAGAAATCTCATCCTCAGGGTGCATCCGGGCTACCAGGTGGAAATGGTTACCCATAACTGCGAAACCCAGCACGTCAACAAAGTAAAGTCTGCTCAATCTGTTGATAAGCCCCAACAGATAATCCTTGTCAGTATCCTTGATGGTAAGGCCTGCCAGAGCAGTACGGGAAATAACGTGATAGACGGTTTGACGGTCATTGCGGATAAAGCGGGCTATGCGGGGCATGAGATACCTCCTTTAAGACTGGTGGTTGAGCTATTGAAAGAATGGATAGCATAAGATGAAATCAAACGCAAGAAGAGACTGTCCCCTTCTTCCCATGAAAAAGGTTTTCCACCCGGCGGGGAGCATGTAATCCATATACACCGACTCGGTGGACATGATTAAAACTCTTACTCCTGCTTTTCTCTCTGTGGGCTCTGCCTGCCAGTGATAATAGACGCAGTCTCAGCGTAGCGGATTTCACCGGGGCGGCTCTAGGCCTGCTTCAGGCCGGGCGTGAGATATTCTTCTTCTTAAGGAATCCCGGTTATTCCTGCTCCCGAAGAAAGCTCTCTACCTCCTGCCTGGCCTGATCAAATCTTTTTTGCAGGATCATTGCCTGTTCCGGCAATTGCTGCACATCGTTCTTTTTAAAAAGCTGTTCCAGGATGTTCTGGTGTCTGCAGATCTTCAGGGCAGGCCGGGTTTGATCTGTCAAAAAAGGCCTGATTAACTATAATAAAATTGTAAACAGGGCTTACTTCTTCATAGGCTTCCGGGCTTAAGTGCTTTTGAAGAAGCTGCAGCCAGGCATTAAGCTGGGCAGGCCAGTATGCAGGCTGGAATCCGTGAGCCCTGTAAGTTCGCAGGACCCAGAAAACCGTATCCACCAGGACCTCGGGGCGGTAGTCCACAAGCAGAGCGGACATGAAACGGGCATGATTGTTGTGGTTGTCCAGCATCATTTCCCGGTTGTTTTTGCCTATGAGTTTTTCCAGGTCTGATCTGGAGTTCATGATCTGGTTCAATTCGTCCACAAGCGAAGGGCTGGCTTCCTGAAATTGCCTTGCGGCCTGCTTTGAGGGCGTCTTGATTTCAGCGGCCTTTTTTATCAGTTCCTGTCTGTTCATCTGGTTTATTCCTTTATTAATAATTATCTGATAAATTCCAACATCAATCACTTGCTGGTCTCAGAGACCTGGCTCCGAAAAAAACAAGCCATGCATGGAATGGGGAATCTGGGGGACTAATTGCCCAAAGCATACCATGCATGAAATGGGGAAGTGGCTGAGGGTCTGCTGGGGGCTGGTGAGAGAACACTGCTGACAACGGCTTTGAAAGCAAAGGATGCTTTTTAAGCTGTTACTCGCGGACTTCGTATGGGAATCTTTGGTCCACGACAATTATTATGCCTGAAGTGAAAAACAAAACACGCATAATAAACCCAACGATAATCTGGGTGCTAGGGCACTCAAGGCCTTCCTATGCTGGGACACGGATCTGCTCATAAAGATACTCAGGGGCTATATCAGCGCCATTGGGCCAGCACAAAGTGCAAAAATCTTGATGGATGGAAAACTGCTTGAAAAAGTCTAGTTGTTTTAACGGGTCAAACATAGGTCCATAAAGTTCGTTTTTCAAATCAACATAACCTTCCGCACCGTCGGCAAACCGGATATAAATTGTGTAATCCTGAACATATCGGGCATCGATAATTTTAGGTATCATGACTTACTCCAATGGTTTTATTTTTGGAGGGTAATCGCCTGCTTGGATACAATCCCAAGCCTCAAGAAGTTCCTGTTGGTGCTCATCATACCATTCCAAGACATGCCGTAAAGATCTTTTTGGAAAGGTTCCGTGAACGACTCCAGTTTTGATATTTACTGTAATCTGATAGTCACCATAAACAGCGTGAAAATGCGGTGGTGGGTGTTCCCGGGGAAAGATACCAATAACGATTCCCAAAAACCGAGATAGTTCAGGCATTCATGGTCTCTGTTAACTGTAAGTTTTGTCGATTTACATTATTATAATCCATCTATTCTTTGCTGGCAAACGCCTTTTTACATTTATTTCTTTGGGGTGAAGAATACCTTGAGCTTGCGCATCAGGGGATTTTTGGCATCTGCAAAGTAGGCATAGGGGTTTTCCCTCAATTTACGCAGCTTTCTGGCCCTGTGGGACATTGGAGGTGGAGCATCCGGGCTGTCTTCCAGCAGGCGACTGCTGTGATGTTTTATGGCTGCAAGCTCTGAAGCCAGCTCTGCTTTCTGTTTACTGTTCAGGGTGTGCATACCCAGCTTCTCCGATATTTTGCGGGCCTGCTTCATGTTTTTGATCAATCGTTTAGGAGCGCTTTTGTCGTGATAGTCTATGCGTATCTGATCCAGAATGTCTACAACAGCCTGAGCCAGCCGCTGGGATTCTGATTTTTGACCCAGTAATGCCGCCAGTTCCTGTTGAGTCTTGATGGGAAGTTTATCCTGGCTTTCTACCTGCTGTCTGCTCAAAAGGCCCTCTTCACCGGCAAGCTCAAACAAGGCCTGTCTGGGGGCGAAAGCCGGCTTGGCCTCAGCAAAAGGAAAGTAGCCTTTGAGCTTGAGCTTTAATTTTTTCCGATTGAAAATCATGGCAAAACCCGCCAGCTTCCAGAGTTCTGGATAAGGTGTGACTGGATCCTGCAGAGTTGCATTGAGGTCCCTGAACTGTTCTTCTTCCTCATCCACCAGGGAATACTCTTCGGGCTGCAGGCAGTAGTCCGCCAGGTACGACTCAGCCAGTGCCAGCTCCTGAAGCTCGGTATCCAGCTCCTGGGCGCTCTGCAGCCTGTAGCTCTCCAGGATTTTATCAAGGGGCAGCTTTAATATGTCTCTGTGCCTGCGCAGGGTCAGACGCCGATTGATCCAGCTGTAGGCCAGCTTGGTCTCAGGAGCCAACTGCAGGGCAGCTTCTACATATTCAATATCCTGAGCTCCAGCTTCAGCAGGAAGAACCGCAGCCCTGACAGTGGAAAAACGGTTGTATCTGTCAGGTTCTCTAAAAAGCAGCTCCCTCATGGCAGCCAGCCTGCGGTTGCCGTTTACTACAATTCCATCACTGGTAATAAGCAGGGCCTCTGTCTGCATGCCCTTTAGTTCCAGCTCCTGGTATATAGGACCCTGGGAATCCTGTGACAGGTTTACCAGAAGACGGTGAAGATCTTTTTGTACCCGGGGCTCTTCCTGCCTTTTGCTGTGGTAATCCGGCTCCAGGCCTTTTTTCTTTTGAAGCTTTTGCAGGTCGGTAATCAGGCGGCCGTTATCAGCCCGGTAAACCAGTTTATCCTGAGAAATATCAATAACCGGAAGTTCACGGTATTGTCCCCGGTAAAGAACAAAGTAACCGCCAGGCCCGGCACCAGCTGTCTTTTCGGCTATCAGGCCGGCTCTTTCCTGTGCTGTACCCGTACCCGGCTGAAAATTTGATTCGGAACTTTTTTCATCTTTATTTGCCATAGCAACCTCTGGAAATTTTTTGCTTAGATATTAAACATTATCTCTTACGCCTCCTCTCTACTAAAGGAGGGCGATGCCCGCAACCCGGATAAGAAAAGAGTTTTTTTGACAGGATTTTAATCTTGTTGCCCAATTCATGCATTGCCTGAAATGGGTAAATGACATGCTTAATTGCCCAAAACATACCATGCATGAAATGGTTAAAGCTGATCTTGTCTGCGCAGGATGTTGTACACAGTTTTCCTGTTCAATTGCAGCCGTTCGGAGATTTCAGTTTTCTTGTAGCCGCGGGCCACAAGCTGTTCCACCAAGTATCTTCTGGCCTTAATTGTCTCAGGGGATCTGGGCTTGCCGGACAAGACCTTGTGCAAAAGATCGTCAAGCTCAGGCAGCTCAGGAAGTTGTTGGCCACTCTTTTGGGCAGCCTGGTCCTTACGTGCCACTTTCTTTAAAAGACCCGGAAACAAACGGACAAGGACGTTCAACAGCTTCTCAATCACTCCCTCCTGCTCCAGGGCATTTCCGGGGGATTGGCTTCCGGCCCCTTGCAACAATGTGGCATAATAATTTCTGGCCTGGTCCTGATCCTGGTCCAGCAAAGTAAGGACAGGGCCTGGATCGACAAAGGAGGACGGGGGGTCAAAGCGGGTGTAAAGACTGCAGGATGACCACCTGTACTCCTGTGCCTGTTTTATCAATCCTGCCCGGACCGGGTTTAGATGAACATAGATCGATGCCGCCAGAAGATAAGTGTTGTCCAGACACACGGCCTGTCTGAAAGGACCGCCGAATATGTGACCGCGCCGTTCATACTTGTGGTTGAAGCGCCTGGCATAACGAAAGAATATGGAATGCATGGCCTGGCTCAGATTGTCCTTGCGGGGTTCCAGAAGGAGGTGGACATGATTGGGCATTAACGCCAGGGCATAAAATTTGACATCATGCTCTTCTGCTGTGTTTTTTAGCAGGCCAAGCATGGTCAGGTAATCGCCGTCCTCCAGAAAAAGCGGTTCCCTGCCTGCAGCTCTCTGGGTAATGTGGG
>PWSL01000319.1 GCA_003563255.1 Desulfonatronospira sp.
ACAAGAAACAGATTAGAAAAATAAGTGCCGGGAGAGCCAGTCCCCGTGCTCAACGCGTCCTGCAAGGGTTGACCCAATGATGCCCCGCAGGGGCCTCTTTTTCCGTGCAGAGTCGCGGAAAAAGCCTAGTGACTTACTCCTGAAACCCTGTCACAAAAAGCTCTTTTCTATATTGGGTTGCGGGCAAAGCCCGCATTAGGAGTAATTCATTAATCAGCCTCCAGCCAAAGGTCAACAAGTATCGACTTTCTTCAGACAAAAGAACAGCCTTGAACTCTAAAGTAATTTCATCCGGGCATTCAAAATGTTTTGCCTTTTTTCAGGTTCAATGCTAACAGATCGACAACTCATGAACAGCAACATCCAGGATCCCGGTTCAAACCAATGATTTCTGTTTTCCAGCCGGTACAGTACCCCATGGATCCCCGGTGGAAAATTCCCACCAGGGAGGAATGCCGATATTACTGGAATTTGTACCACCTGCCCGGACATATCAGGGAGCATAGTATCCTGGTAGCCCATGTAGCTGAATATATCTGCACCCTGGCCTCCTCCAGAGGTCTGCCTGTAAACACAGCGGCTGTTGTTGCCTCAGCTCTGCTGCACGATTTAGGAAAGTTTTTCTGCATAGAGCATGGGGGGTCCCACAATCAGCTGGGTGCAAGCCTGGTTATGGAGCTCACCGGCAACCCGGCCATCGCCCAGGGAGTCATGCACCATGTGTGCTGGCCGGGAGAACTGGACATCCACAAATTTTTTCTGCCCCTTGTAATAATCTATAGCGACAAAAGGGTGATGCACGAGCGAATAGTCAGCCTGGAAACCAGGTTTGAAGATATCTACAAGCGCTACGGCGTAAACCCCAAGATGTACAGGCTGATACACCAGTCATGGCTTCAGACCCTGGAAATCCAGGAACAGTTAAACAGGACTTTAGAGGCAGACCTGAATGCGTGTACTTTTGATAGCAGGAGGGTGGTCCAAGGAAAGGGAGGTTTCTCTGGCAGGCGCTGACCAGATCCACAAAGCCCTGCAGAGCCTGGGACATGAAGTGTTATTCCTGGACCTTACCCCGGACTACCAGGACCTGGTACAAAAAGCCCGTTCAGCCGATGCAGCCTTTATAAATCTGCATGGATGTCCAGGTGAAGACGGAAGTGTGCAGGCCATTCTTGAGGATGTGGGCCTGCCCTACCAGGGCTCCGGGGTACGAGGATCCTTTCTGGCTCTTAACAAGGCCTTGAGTAAGCAGTTTTTTATCAATAACGGATTGAGGACACCCAGGGGAGGCCTGTATCACCCCCAGGGCAATCTGCTAAAAATGTCCCCGCCCGCGGTCTGCAAACCTAACCTGGGTGGTTCCAGTCTGGACATGCACTTTTTTCACAATGCTGGAGACATGCAGTCCTATCTGAAAGGCGTGAGTTCTGATCAGGCGATCCTTGTGGAAGAGTTTATTCCCGGTCGCGAAATAAGTTGCGCTGTACTGGATGATGAGGCTCTGCCCCCGATACTGATCCAACCCGTCAAAGGCGATTTTTTTGACTACATAAGTAAATACGACCCGGAGGGTGCAATAGAGATCTGCCCGGCCCCTGTCTCATCAGAGACGAACCGAAAAGTCAGGGAGATGTCCCTGCAGGCTCACAAAGTGCTTGGGCTAAGCCATTACAGCCGTTCCGACTTCATGCTGGACGAAGATGACAATATTTATATCCTTGAAACCAATACCCTGCCTGGCATGACCAGGACCAGCCTGGTTCCCAGGGCGGCCAAGCAGGTAGGAATAGAGTTTACGGACCTCATTGCCAGGCTTTTGTCCCTGGCAGTAACCTCCAACCAATAGAGGTGACAAGATGAAAGCCAAGAGATTTTCCTTTTGCCACAGAATTCTGCTCACGGTTTATTCCCTGTTATGGATCATAGCCGTGCCTGTTCTGCTGATAGTCAAGAGACACACTCCCATTGATGCAGGCAGGCTTGGGTACGCCATGCCCAAGGGGCCTTTTCAGGTCTGGATCCAGGCTGCCTCCGCGGGGGAAGCCCGGTTGGCCGCGAAATTGGTGAAGGAACTTAACAGCAAGGGGATCAGAAATATTTTGGTCACCACCAGTACCAGGCAGGGCATGGACCTGCTGGACAGCGAGATTAAAGAAGATGCTCAAAAGGCATTCTTTCCCTTTGACAACCTGTGTATAATGTCCATGGCTCTGAAAAGGATCAAGCCCGAAAGACTTGTCCTGCTGGAAACAGAAATCTGGCCGTCCCTGCTTTATGCCTGCCGCCGCCGGAATATCCCGGTGGTACTGGGCAACGGCCGCCTCAGCCTGAAAAGTTTCTGCCGGTACTACTCACTGCGCAGGCTGCTGGCAGGCATAGGTCCGGACACAATAGCAGCAGTGTCCGAAATTGACCGGGAAAGGTTTTCCTCTCTTTTTCCTGCAGCCCATACACAGGTAATGCCCAACATCAAGTTCGACTTATTAGTGGACAAACCACCCATTGCTTATGTTCAAAACCCCCTGTCCTCTTATTTCAAACCCAAGCATGCACTCATAGCCCTGGGTTCTGTACGCCGGGAGGAAGAGCCCCAGGTGGCCAGGGTGATCCGCAATATTTATAAAAACCGGCCCAAGACCAGCATCGCCCTTTTCCCCAGGCACCTGACCCGCACAAAAGCCTGGCAGAAAATCCTGGAAAGAGACAAAATCCCGTATACGCTTCGCTCCAGCCTCCAATCCGGCACCGCCCCCTCGGGGGTAATCCTGTGGGACAGCTTTGGAGAGCTGCAGGCAGCTTATGCCATTGCAAGGTCTGCGTTCGTAGGTGGCAGCCTCATGCCCTGCGGCGGCCAGAATTTCCTGGAGGCCCTGGCTCAGGGTGTGATCCCCTGTGTTGGTCCTTATTGGGACAATTTCAACTGGGTGGGAAGCGAACTCCTGAACATGGGACTGTTGGTCCAGGTTAAGGATGAAAACGAACTTTACTCCAGGCTGATTCAAGCCCAGAGCATGTCCAGAGAACAGGTGGAGAAAAAATTCAAAGAATATCTCCAGACCCGCCTGGGAGGCACACAGGAGCTGGCCGGCATCGCAGCAAGAACCAGGAGGTAAGCGGGATTGAAGGCTACAGGCAGCCCCCTGCCTTATTGCACGGGGATTATCCCTGCCAGGTACGCCTCAACCAGGTTCCCCGGCAAGCCCCTGGCTGATATCCTGGGTCGCCCGATGTTCTGGCATGTTTACCAGCGGGCAATGCAGTGCAGCCTGTTGCAACAGGTATACCTGGCCACTGATGACCACAGAATATTCAATGCAGCCAGGGAACTGGACGTACCGGTGCTAATGACTTCCCCACAGCATCAGAGCGGTACGGACCGCATAATGGAAGCAGCCGAAATCCTGGGCCTCGGCAGGCAGAGCATCGTGGTCAATATCCAGGGAGACGAACCGGCCCTGGAACCGAAATTACTTGACCAGCTCCTGCTCCCTTTTGTAACAGCTACCGGGGTCTGTGTCAGTACCCCGGTCAGAAAAATCGATCCTTGCGAGGCCATCAGCCCGAACGTGGTCAAAGTAGCGGTTTCCAGACTGGGCCGGGCACTATATTTTTCCCGCAGCCCCATTCCCTGGTCATGGGACGGTTCAGGCCCTTTTCTGGGACATATCGGCCTTTATGCCTATAGCTTTGCAACCCTGGAAAGGTTTCATCAACTGGACCCAAGTCCTTTGGAACAAGCTGAAAAATTGGAACAATTGCGTCTCTTGGAGGCCGGCATCCCCATTAATGTAGTGATGACTTCATATATCTGTCACGGGGTGGACGTGCCTGAAGATATTACCAGAGCTGTTGAATTACTGCAGGAGGATGATTATGAGAGCTTTACTGGCCCTTGAAGACGGGACCTGGTTTGAAGGCCGCTCCTTTACCGGTATGGGAGAGGCGTCCGGGGAAGTTATCTTCAATACCGGCATGACCGGCTATCAGGAAATACTTACAGACCCCTCCTATATCGGCCAGATGGTCTGCATGACTTATCCTCTCATGGGCAATTACGGTGTCAATTCTGAAGATGTGGAGTCAGAAAAGGTCCAGGTGGCTGGATTTATTACCAGGGAGTGCTGCCGTATCCCCTCCAACTGGAGGGCCACCCAGTCCCTGCCGGATTATTTAAGGGGGCACAAGATCATGGGCGTTGAGGGAGTCGATACCAGGGCCTTGACAACCCATATCCGCAAATTCGGGGCCATGCGGGGAGTCATGTCCACCACCGAAACCGATCCCGGCAAACTTGCAGGCAAAGCTCAGCAACTTCCCCGCATGGAAGGTCTGAACCTGGCTGAAAAGGCAGGCTGCAGCAGGCCCTTTGCATGGACGGAATGGGGCCCCGTGCAGGCGGATCTGAATCAGGACGGAAGCTATGACTGGCCGGGGATCGGGCCGAAAATTCTAGTGTACGACTATGGAATCAAATGGAACATCCTGAGGCTGTTAAAGGCCCAGGGCCTGGAGATCCTGGTTGTACCCTGGGATTTCGGGTTTGAACAAGCATGCAGGGTACAGCCCCATGGAGTGTTTCTCTCCAACGGTCCCGGTGATCCGGCGGTCATGACCAAAAGTATCCAGATCATATCCAGGCTGCTGGAAAAATTTCCTGTGGCCGGCATCTGTCTGGGACACCAACTCTTGGGGCTGGCCATGGGAGGGACCAGCTTCAAGCTCAAATTCGGTCACCACGGTATGAACCATCCTGTAAAAGATCTGAGCACAGGCAAAATAGAGATATCATCCCAAAACCACGGTTTCTGCGTAAACATCGAACACCTGGACTACCTGGAACAGACCCACATCAACCTCAACGACAACACCCTGGAAGGATTCCGCCACAAATCAAAGCCCTTAATGGCCATTCAGTACCACCCTGAGGCCGCTTCCGGACCCCATGACAGCCGGTATTTTTTCAGCAGATACCGGGAGATGGTCCAGGCGTAGCCCCATCAGATTTACAGACTACAGAGTGCCACGGGGACTGGCTCTCCCCGCACTTATTTTTCCAAGAAAAC
>PWSL01000386.1 GCA_003563255.1 Desulfonatronospira sp.
ACGTCTTCAGCAGGGGCAACAGGAGTATGTAAGCGTTGCGGATTCAGTTTCCGCTTCTTTCCCTTTCTGGAAGGTAAAACAAAGTGTCCAGCGGCTTCAAGCTCCCGCAAAGCCTTGATGCATCCTGAATGTTGCTCATTGCCCTGGAAGTCCAGAAAACCAAGGTCTTGGCATATGGCTACTGCCAGCTGCTTTGTGTTGGGGTGTTCATTGCTTTCAATCAACCTGACAACATATTCGATATGCTCGGGCTGGGCCAACTTACGCTTTATTTGGTTTTGTATTTTTGTTTGCATGCCTCTGGCATACACGAGCTTTTATAAAAAGTCCCGGACTTTTTTTCGGGGTCAAGGGCAGGCCTAGCGCGTTGAGCATTGCTGAGTGTCTGGATTCAATGATTGCCTGAAACATCTCTCCAATACCTCCATAGAGAGCATTGGGAAGATAGATGCCAAGAACCTATGCAAGAAGCATCATAATCACTCCCTGAAAGGCATTAGACCACCCGACACCCATGGCACCGCTGAAATAAACATAAATCAGCACGATGAGATAGGTGATCCCGGCCCCGACCCAGTAAGGTATTTTATCCTGACTGATTACGTTCAGAACATAGCCTGCTCCCATCATCTGCAAAGTCAGGTAAGGAATAAAGACCGCCACACTAAGTATGCCAAGAAGCACTGAAATGGACTTGCTGTTGAAACGATCTGCCAGAAGTTCAGCCTGGGTGACATAACCGAATTTCTTGCCCAGATTCCAGGCGCGAGGTCCAAAGAAATAGTAAGGCACAACACCGATCATACAGTAAGCAATGATGTAAAAAGACGCAGCTCCGCGTGAATAGGCCCAGCCTGGGGACGTTTTGCTCTTGCGGCTCCAGCCGCTTCTTCAGAATGTGGCTGGAGCCACAAAAAAAGAGGTGCCCCTAAGCTGGAGCATGGGAACAAGAGCAAAAAGTTTTTTAATCTTGAAAGAGCAATGATGCCCAAGCTCCTTATTCTTCAGCCTTCAGACTTCAGCCTTCAGCCTGAAAAGCATGGTTATCGCCCCAGCTTAACGATCCTTGTTTAAATTGGGTTGTAAGCACACCCAACAATAGAATATCAGGCCCCCCAGACAGTTATTCTTCTGCCCTGATGGGATTCCTGGCGGCTGAAGATTTTCTCATCCCAGGAGACTGTTCTATCCCGGTTAAAGATAATAAGATGGGCTTCGTCTGCACCTGCACGATCAGCATAGTCAGCTGTCTGGCCCAGGCCGGTCTGGATGGTCTTTTCCAGGTCACCTCGCAGGATCTTGAGCTCAATCACCACTCGCTGAAGCGGTCCATACATGCCCATTTGCGGGTCCAAAGGCCACTCAATGATCAGGTCAGTTCGCTTGCGGCCAAGGCCGTATTCACGCAAAAGCCTGCCTCCGCCGTTAAGAATTCTTTGCAGAAAAGCCTGCAAAAGAAGCTGGGGAGCAGCCTCCTTGTAATCAAACCCATCCTCCCAGATTTCGCTGTGTTCCCGGAAAAACTGCTGAAAAGCCTGCAAAAGCTTTGGAATATCTAAGCTGTGGTCATCTTTTTCATACCAGGCAGTCTCCTGGTTGCTGATCATGACCTGCACAGACCAGGTAAGTTCTCTCGGAATGACTTCCATGTAAATGCGGTTGGAAATGCTCAGACTTGGACGCATCTGGATAAGCCCCAGGTCTTCCACGTACTGCAGGTCATCATCCTGGACCTGCTTTAAGGTTTCTTCTCCGGCAAGCAAAGCAGATATCACTCCGTGTACCCGAGGCTCACGCAGCTTATCCGTCAGCTGATCCAGATGAGTGGCTCTCGATAAAATAAGATTTTCCCGGGCCTGCAGATAATCCTCTAAGCTGATCTTTTTGCTCCTGTCCTTGGAAGCCTTGTTTTTCCAAGTTACTTCATAACCCAGAGCGTTCACTAACCAGGGCTGGCCTCTGGTATCCTCCCATAGCTCAGGAAAAATAGCATCTTCAAACACTTGACCTGTCTCCTCGGTGTGCTGCAGCCACAGGGTCTGGACCTCATCCTGGTTGAAATTACCCATGCGCAAAGACTCGGCCTTAATATTAAAGGCACTGCCTCCAGTGATGATTTCTCCCCCTTTTTGGTGAATGCGGTAATCGCGTACATCCCTGACCCCACAGAGGACTATGCTCTGGGGAAAAGCCTCAGGGCGCTGGGCATAGCCGGAGCGGACCTGACGCAAAAGAGATATGAGCGTATCCCCTACCAGGGCATCTACTTCGTCTAAGAAAAGGATTACCGGTCTGGAGCTGGACTGGGCCCAATGAGCAAGCATTTCGCTGAGAATATCCTGAGGGGGTATAATATTGATGTTTTGATGAAGCCATTCCCGAATGTTGCTGTTTTTCAGATAGTAGTCTATGGAACGAGCAATAGCATTGCAGGCTGCAGGAATGCCCTGGGTCTCATCCCCTCTCGCTGCCTGGGCTCCTTCTATATTGGCATAGGCGCAGCTGTAGCGGCCCTCTTCATTGATGGCTTCCATCATGGCCAGCAGCGTTGTGGTCTTGCCGGTCTGGCGCGGAGCATGCAGGACAAAATAGCGCTTGCTGTCAATAAGGTGCTGAACTTCTGCCCAGTCTAAACGATGCAAGGGATCAATGTGATAGTGATCCTTGGGAACAGTGGGCCCGGCGTTGTTAAAAAAGCGCTCCATGATAAAATCTCCTCATAATTGATGGTCAAGGTCTTTGCTATATCTGATTTTTATAGCTTAAGTCCAAAACCATGAGTATGCAAGGCCGGGATGGAGGAGCGCATAAAAGGTACTATGCTTATTCCGCGACCCTGCACTGAAAAAGTGGGGCCTTGAGAGAAAAAATAGTATTTCCCGCTTTCAACCAGCTGATGCACAATCCTTGTCTTGTCCAAATAGGTGTATCCCTCTTCAATGATCTCTCGGAGAGTACTCACCCCGATGGGCAGTTTTTTCATCGTTTCTCCTTCTGCGGCGTTGTCAGGGATGCTTTGTAGTACTATTGCTATTCTTCAATAGTTGTGCGCAGTATCTCGAAAAGCATAAATGCCTGTTTTTCATTACTTTTTATTGTTTGGAAAAACCATATGCTCTTGATCACTACTCTTGCATACTCTTGACCTGAGTCAAGGACTAATCAACATGATTTGCATATATTTTTAATAAATTGAGAGTCAAAAGCTATCTTAACCATTTGTATTCATTTACCATGATTCTACCTGTTCGTCATTCCGGCGAAAGCCGGAATCCAGTGTCTTTTTAATAGGATAAAAGGCTGGATGCTGGATCAAGTCCGGCATGACGGGGAGTACTTTTGACTGTCCAGTTAATAAGACAACTCAACAATCAAACTGGACCTTTAGCCACTTATCGACACACTGAGACTGATGCCGGCTCCTCCAGTGGACGACAGCAAAGAAACAGATGAGAATGACATACAACTCGGTGTGGAGACAGGCGGCCTGAATTCTGCTGAAGCTCTCATGCTGGCCAGATATTTTATTTTTTCCCAGGTATATTTTCATCCCCTGCGTAAGATATATGACATTCATTTGCGGGACTTCCTGAAACACTGGCTTCCTTCCGGAGTATACCCGACTGACTTGGATAAGCATTTGGCCACCACCGACTCAACACTGCTTGAGGAGATCAGAAAGGCTGCCAAGGATGCTTCTCATCCGGCCCACATGCCTGCTGCCTGTATTTTTTACCGTCAACACTACAAGAGGCTTTACCAGCCCGCGCAAAGAGATTTTGCAGTCAATCCGGATGCAGGCCGAGCAGTAGTTGATGCGTTAGGTAAAGAATTCGGGACTGAAATGGTCAGAAGGGCCAACCAGACAAAAGGTTCCGGGAATCCGGATTTTCCGGTCAGCTATGACAAGGGTAGAATTAAAAGTGCCTGGGCGTCAAATCTGTCTCAGGTTCTGAATGCAATTACACCGGCAAGTATCGATTGTGTTTTTGTGCATCGGGGGATAGAAAAGAAAGCACAAAAGTTCCTGGATGACAACCATAATACAATTATTGAGCAAGGGCTTTAACTTTATTTTAAAAAAGAGGGGTTGCACATGGAAAGGCTGAGCAATAATGTCGTTACTTTGAAACTTTTGGACAGTATGCGGGAGTATGGCAGCTGGGCAGGAGAGACTCATCTGCAAAAAGCCGCCTATATCTTGAAAAAATTGCACAACGTGCCTTTAAGCAATGAGTTTGTTCTATATAAGCATGGCCCTTTTTCTTTTGACCTGCGCGATGAACTGGCGCAGCTTCAGGCAGCCGGACAGATTAGGGTCGAGCCACAGCCCGCTCCTTTTGGACCCAAGCTGGGTATTTCTCCGGTTGGGAAAAATCTGCTCCAGCGCCTGGAATACCGCTGGAAACCGTACCAGGATCAGATCGAGCAGGTGGCGCAGTGGCTGTCCGGATATGGAGTCAAGAAACTGGAGCAGTTAGCCACAGCCCTATATGTTATCAGCGAACTTCCGCATGAAGATGCCTCGGTCTGTCAAAGCCGCCTTCAGGAATATAAGCCTCATGTATCGGATGTGGACGCCCAGGCTGCGATTGCTGAAGTATGCGCGCATAGAATGGAATTAAAGACAAGTTGAGTACGGTTTATGTTCTTATCTGAGAACAGCAAATCTATGTTACGGAAGAACCGGCTCGGGAAAACACCCTTATCAACGAACAGGTCAGGCGAAATATCCATCGTTTCCCTGCAGACTTCATGTTTCAGCTAACCATTGAAGAAAAAGCCGAGGTGGTCGCAAATTGCGACCACCTGGCAAACTTCAAGTATACTCCTCACCTTCCTTACGTGTTTAACATGGGGCAATAAGGGTAAGTTTCAAACAATGTTCGGGGTCAGACCCTGATGGCACAAACCGACGCAACTTCAGACATAAGGCAATAGCACTACAGCGAAACTTCTAAAATTTATAACCTGTCTCAATTGGGGACAGGCACTTTTGCCGTTTGAAAACTTGCAATTGAACAAAAAATCAGGCGGCAAAAGAGCCAGTCCCCGGAGGTCA
>PWSL01000333.1 GCA_003563255.1 Desulfonatronospira sp.
CAAATCTGTTTCTTGTTCAATAATAAAATAAGTGCCGGGGTGCCTGTCCCCACTAACATGCAAGCAAGGATTTTTTTCTTGTTCCCAGGCTAGAGCCCGGGAACGAGAGGTAACCAGGAACCAAGAACCAGGAACCAGGAACCAGGAAGGACACAAGATAAGAGCAATGCATTATCTTGGGTTAAGTGGCAAAGCCCGCGTTAGTTTTATAAGTACAAAAAAGCCCCCGGACTCTCTTTAAGGACATTCAGCAGGTTGCAAAGAGAGCCAGGGGGCCTTGACTGCATCTGTTTCCTTTTTCAGCCCATCAGGGTTCTTTACCGGAGCTGTTTTCTGCCACCACCTTTTCTGCTATGGGTCCAGGGCACTCTTCATAATGAGCGAATTCCATGGTAAAGGTCCCCTGACCTCCGGTCATGGAACGCAGGTCCTGGGCATACTGCAGCATCTCGGCCATGGGCACATGGGCCCGCACCGAGGTTATGCCCTTGTCCGACTCTGATCCCAGCACCCGGCCGCGTTTGCTGGACAGGTCTCCGATAACATCGCCCATGTACTCGTCCGGCACAAACACCGTGGCCAGCATGATAGGCTCCAGAAGCACAGGGCTGCATTGTTCCACCGCCTTTTTAAAAGCCAGGGACCCGGCGATCTTGAAGGCCATTTCCGAGGAGTCTACGCTGTGATATGATCCATCGTACAGGGTGACCTTGAAGTCCACCACCGGGTAACCGGCCAGGACTCCCTTGGCCGCGGCCTCCTGGATGCCCTTGTCCACCGCGGGAATGTAACTCCTGGGGATTACTCCGCCCACTATGGCGTCCACAAACTCGTAACCTCCACCCCGGCCCAGAGGTTCCAGCTTTATCCAGCAGTCTCCGAACTGTCCGCGTCCGCCGGTCTGCTTCTTGTAGCGGCCCTGGACCTCGGTCCTGCCCTTTATGGTTTCGCGGTATGGAATCTTGGGGGTCTTTAAAACCACTGCGGCTTTATAGCGCCTCCTGGCCTTTTCCACGGCCATTTCAATGTGCAGCTGCCCCATTCCCGAAAGAAGCATATCCTTGGTCTCCTCGTTGCGGGTAAGCTGCAGGTTGATGTCTTCATCCAGGAGTTTCTGCACCGCGGCAAAGACTTTGTCTTCCTCACCCTTTTCCTGGGCTCCAAGGGCATAAGACAGGATGCAGGGGGAAAGCCGGGGTTTTGCAAGCACAAAAGGATCCTTTTCGCTGCACAGGGTGTCCCCGGTGGTGGTATTCTTGAGCTTGGCGGCAGCCACGATGCTTCCAGGACCGGCAGATTCCTTGAGCTGGACCTGTTTTTTCCCCTCCAGTACCAGGAGTTGTCCCAGCTTTTCCTTGTCATCCTTGAGAGGATTAAAAAGGAGCATATCCGAGGCAATGCTGCCGGACAATATGCGCATTACACTCAGCTGGCCGGTAAATGGATCCGTGATGGTCTTGAAAACAAAGGCCGCCGGTTCTTCATCGGGATGGGACTTCCTGGCCTTATCATCTTCCCCGACCCAGTCAGGGTGTTCCAGGGGGGAGGGCAGAAGTCCCTGCACCGCTTCCAGGAGCTTTATCCCGCCCTTGTTTTCCATGGCTGCCCCGGCGCAGACAGGCACCAGTTCCCTGGACAGTACGCCCTTGCGCAGTCCACTCTGAACCTCCTGTGGTTCCAGACTGCCCTCTTCCAGATACTTCTCCATGAGATCTTCGTCGCTCTCGGCGATATTTTCCATGGCCAGTTCACGCATCTCGGCCACGGTCTCCTGCATATCCTGGGGGATATCTCCGGGTACAAGCCTGCCTTCATCGGCGAAATAATATGCCTTTTCCTCCAGGATATCCACCAGTCCCTTGAAATCCGATTCAGCACCTATGGGCAGGTAAAGGACCACCGGCTTGATGCCCAAAAGATTGACCAGACTGTCGTAAGCCATTCTGAAATCGGCCCGCTCGCGGTCCATCTTGTTAATCATGATCACGGCCGGCAAGCCTGCTTCCTGGACCTCGGACCATAGCTTTTTGGTCAGAGGCTTGGCCCCGTCCACGGCATCCACCACGAACAGGGCCCCGTCCACGGCGGTAAGCAGAAAGCTTATGTCCCCGATAAAATTGTTGTCACCGGGAGTGTCCACCAGGAAGTGCCTGTTCTTATCCCAGGTATAAACAAAGAAACCCGGCTGAATGCTGCCGCGCCTCTTGATCTCTTCCGGCTCGAAATCCAGGCTGGTGGTGCCTTCTTCTATCTTGCCCAGCCGGCTTACGGCCTTGCACTGATACAGAATCATTTCCGCTATGGATGTCTTGCCTGTCCCCCCGTGTCCCACCAGGGCATAGGTCCTTTGCTTTTCCAACTTATCCAGCATGCGTGCGCCCCCTTTGTGCTTTGTCCGCGCCTGGATTCAGGCGGCGGGCAAGTTACGTTGCATTGTGCGAAAACTGCCCCGCATAAACGCGGGAATACGGGCCCCTTGTCCTGGACAACTCCTCGCCCGGAAGTTAAAGACCCTGTTGCCGTTTGTCTGAAAAATATCCTGTCCTATTGAAAGATGAATCAAAAGTTGTCAAGCTGCAAATTATATTTACTCAAAGCCAGAAAGACTGCATAGTCCAATTCAGGTGAAATAATCATGTTAATGTACAACCAGCTGACACTTGAGCCTGGAGAGATTTTGGAAGTTGACCCCTGCGTATTCTGGGCCGAAGAATGCGGCCGGGTCCTGCTGGATTCTCTCCGGCAACACGGGCAGCTTCAGCCCCTTCTGGTGCAGAAAACAGCCGGGGGATATTCTCTTTTGGCCGGGTACAAAAGATTTCAGGGCCTAAAAAGCCTCGGCAGGACACTCTACGCCCTGCAGGCAGATGTTGCCGGGCCTTGGGAAAAGGGCCTGATATATTTATCCTCCAACCTGGAGCGCACCCCGGATACCACCATGATGCTGCAGGCCCTGCGCTACTTTCAGCCCCTGGGCCAGGACCAGGAACAGGTTTATGTCATGATGGGGATAACCCCGGATTCCAGGCAGCAGCTCCAGTTGCAGGCCTGGCTGGAATTGCCGCATCGTTGGGACACCATACTGGAACATTCCCCGCAGCTTCTAGCCTGTGCCGGTGAACTGAGGGAGATGGACACCGAGGACCTGGACAGCCTGAATCCATTGTTTGTTGAGCTTTCCTGGTCCTTGAACAAGGCGCGCAAACTTTTGGAACTTTTGAACCGCTGCAGCAGGGCCGGAAAAATATCCCCTGCATGGGTCATTTCCAGGCTTGAAATGGATCGCGTCCTGCAAAAGGATTTAAGCCCCAAGGATAAAATTCAGACTATACTGAACAGTCTGGGCAGAGAAGCATACCCTGAGTATACCCGGCTCCAGGAACAGGCCCGTCAAAATATCAGACGTCTTGTCGCTGGTACCGCCTGGCACTGCATCCATCCTGATAACTTTGAAAGTTCAGATCTGCAACTGCTGGTAAGGGTAAGAACCCCGGAGGAACTGGACAGGGCATCCAGACAGCTAAGCCGCATTGCAGGCTCTGACCTTCTTCGCCCATGGCCGGTATATCCTTATGAATGATCCTGCCCCTGCCACCCGGCCTCAGCACCTTAACCCCCCGGAACATATCCTGGTGGACCCGGAGGTTGTTAACTCTTCCCTGAGCAGGCGGGTTTTGTCCAGGATGCCCGGAGTGCCCTGGACCGTGTGCCGCAACTACCAAAAACAGCTTCAGGATCTGGGTACAGACTCCCAGGTTCTCTACCTTAAAAACTACAAAGGCCGCTTCCTGCGTCCATGTCCCGGCACAAGCCGCTACCATTGCTGCGGCTACCAAATTATCCATATAGGAGAAAACTGCCCCCTGCAATGCACCTACTGCATCCTGCAGGCCTATTTTCAGGACAGGGTGCTCAAGATCTGGGCCAACCAGCAGGACCTTTTTCAGGAACTTGAAGAGCACCTTACCCGGAGCGACACCCCCATACGGGCAGGCACCGGGGAATTCACCGACTCTCTGGCTCTGGAAGCCGTCACCGGCTTTACAGGCGATCTGGTGTCATTTCTGGGGGATTACCACAATATCTGCCTGGAACTGAAATCCAAGATTGTGGAACTGGGCTGGATGCATAAGGTAAAGCACCCGGACCGGGTTCTGCCGGCCTGGTCAGTCAACTCACAGGCACTCATCTCAGCTCAGGAAAAAGACACCGACTCACTGGAGCAAAGGATGCAGGCAGCCAGGGCCTGCGTCCAGCAGGGTTTTCGGATCTGTCTGCACTTCGACCCCATCATCCATTATCCCGGCTGGCAGAAGGGATATGCCCGGGCCGTGGAGACCATATTCGATTACGTCCGGCCACGGGACATCGCCTACATGAGCCTGGGTTCCTTCAGGTTCATGCCCGACCTGGAAAAAATAATTATGCGCAACCATCCCCGGGCGGACTATGTCTACAACGAATTCATCACCGGACTGGACGGCAAAAAAAGACTGCTTCTGCCACTGAGGCTGGAGCAGTTCCGGTTTATTATCGGCAGGCTGAAAGAATCCGGCATGGGGCACAACATGTACTTGTGCATGGAATCCGGAGCTGTCTGGAAGAAAGTCCTGGGTTATACCCCAAAAGAACTGGGAGGTCTGGACAAACATCTGCTGCGACTTAGTTTTCCAACCAGGTCTCAGAACAGCCCCAAGATATTCATTGACCGGCATAAATTATTAAGCTAAAATATAATGTTAAACCTTGTATCATTAAAGCGAGAGTGGCGGAACCGGCAGACGCACTGGATTTAGGATCCAGCGGTTTTACCGTGGGGGTTCGAATCCCCCCTCTCGCACCAGATAATATTTTTCATGTAGTCTGTTCAGCGCTTTTATGGAAAGCAGAGGACAGGTATCTGCTTAGCACTACAGCGAAACTTATTTATTCACCTCCGGGGACTGGCTCTCCCCGCACTTATTTTTTCCAATAAAACCAAGATCATTTGTAATAAAAATAAGTGCGGGGGTGCCTGTCCCC
>PWSL01000430.1 GCA_003563255.1 Desulfonatronospira sp.
ACAAAGGTTTCCTCGAGCCTGCCCAATCCGCGGATGAATTTCATGTCAATGGTGTTGCCGAGTTTGGGTGGGTCTTCTATTTGACTCTGTGGAATGTCCAGGACTTCCTGCACCCCGTCCACCAGGGCTCCCATGATGTTGGATTCTCCTTCATAACTGACCTCCACGATAATTATGCAGGTATCCACTGTCTGCTCCCCTTCATCTAGGCCGAACTTCCTGCGCAGGTCAACTACCGGAACGGGACGCCCCCGCAGACTGATCACTCCGCGCATGTAATCGGCTGTCCTGGGGACCCTGGTAATCGTGGTATACTCCAGGACTTCCCGCACCGAATCGATGCTCAGTCCGAAAAGCTCCTGATCCAGGTAGAAGGTCAGACAGGTATCGCTGTAGCTTGTGCCTTTGTCAGTCATAAGCACTCCTTGAACCAAACCTGAGCGGTTATCTGTTGCTGGATGTTATTTCAAAATGCAGCATCAGGATGCCGCCCGGACCTTAATAGCGCTCGAAATCCTGATCCTCATGGTCCTCCGCTCTGGTATCCAGAGCAAGGGCCTTCTTCGGTCCCGTCCGGGCCTGTTGCTCATTGGTGCTTTTCTTGGGAGACCCGCCTTCCTGCAATCCTTTCAAAAACCCCTCAGGTGCTTGGGGTGTCCGGCTCCTGTTAACAGAATGAGCTTGATTATGGCCATGTTCATCGACCTTGAAAAAGGTCATGGCATCCTGCAACTGTTGAGCCTGACTGGAGAGCTCCTCAGCGGTAGCGGACAGTTCCTCAGAGTATGAAGCGTTTTGCTGTACCACCTGATCCAGTTGCTGCAGGGCCTGATTTACCTGCTCTATCCCTGAAGACTGCTCCCTCGAAGAGGCGCTTATCTCCTGGACCAGTTCGGCGGTCTTCTGAATTTCAGGAACCATCTCCTTGAGCATCTCCCCGGCCTTTTCCGCCACCTGCACGCTGGATTTGGACAGCCCGCTGATCTCTGTGGCCGACTGCCCGCTTCTCTCGGCCAGCTTACGTACTTCTGATGCAACCACTGCAAAGCCTTTACCGGCTTCCCCAGCCCTGGCCGCCTCAATTGCCGCGTTCAGGGCCAGCAGGTTGGTCTGGCGGGCGATCTCTTCAATGATGTTGATCTTTTGAGCAATATCCCGCATGGCCTGCACAGTATCCTGCACCTGCTGTCCGCTATCTACAGCCTTTTTGGCCACCTGGTCGGCAATTTTCTCCGTCTGAGTCGCGTTGTCCGCATTCTGCTGAATATTGGAGCCCATCTGTTCCATATTGGAGGATACCTCTTCCAGGTTGGATGCCTGTTCGGTGGCTCCCTGGGACATCTCCTGGGCCGATGAACTCATCTGCTGGCTTCCTGCAGACACATTGGCTGCAGAAACCTTGACTCCGCTCACAATACTGCGAAGTCTGGACTGCATCTCCTGCATGGATTGACATAGAAGACCGATCTCATCTTTTCCTTCCACCTCCAGTCGTGCTTCCAGATTTCCCCGGGCAAGTTCGTTGGAAAAACTTACCCCTTTGGACATAGGTGTAGTAATCATGCGGGTGAGCAGAATAGCTGCGCCCAGGGCCAGAATCAGGGACAATCCAAGTCCTCCGGCTAGTATACGCGAGGAGTTGTTGAGCTGGACTATGGCCTGCTGAGCAATGCCTGTCGCCTGTTCCTCTGCTGCAGTTTCCAGTCCGCTGCATTCTGCAAGCACCGCATTGTAGGCGTCGTCCATGGCCTGACCCTGCACAACAAGCTCTCTTTGTGCATCAGCAACCGCCAGCATGGAAGTCTGATATTCTTCTGTGGCGTTCCTGACAGCCCTAAGCTGGCGAAGATTGACCTCCTGCCTGGTTACATCCAGGAGATCCTGCACCTGACGCATAAGCTCATCCGCCTTATCCACAGCCTGATGCAGTCCATCCACTTCCCTCATGGCTTGACTCTGCCAGTTGAGTACCTGAATCCCATTGTAAAGATCGATAATGTCGTTGGCCCGGGTAATCCTGTCCTGGCGTATGAGCAGCTCTTCAACGGTGTCCTGTTCTTGTACCTGTCTGGTCATCTCCTGGTTCTGATGTGACAGATAGCCCATGATGTTTTCTTCAAAGTCTGTACTGCTTTCTGATGCCTGACTGCGAGCCTGCAGCATCTGATCCACGGCTTGCCGGATATGGTCTACCGCAAGTTCGTACCTGCCCAGCTGACCTTCAATCTCCTCAAGAGCTTCAAGAACTTCCTGACGTTCTCTGTCCCGGGCGTCCCTCCGCGCATTGTTGATTTCCCTGCGCAACTCTTGTATCATGGATCGGCCCTGTTCCAGAAAATGTTCATCCTGGGTCATAATGTAATGATTCATGAAATATCCGGTCTGATACTGCAGATTGCTGACTGCGCCAGCCATAGACCATTCAGGAACGAGATCGTTTCCCAGATGCTCGCTGTCGCTGCTGACCCGGTCCATGTTGATCAGGCTCACCGCTCCCAGCCCCAGCATGATCACGATGAGCAGCCCAAATCCCAGTCCCAGTTTCATGCCCAGTCTCAAATTCTTAAACATTGCTGTTATCCTCCAGGTGTTGTCTATAACCTTCATTCATGCACATGCCCCGAATATTTTGCCAAAGCCGGTGAGCACCGGACCCGGGTAAAGCATTTTAGACCGGCATAGGTGGGTCCGGTGGTGAAGAGGCGGTGACATAACTATGGGAGATGAGCATAAAGCATACCACAGACCCGGATTTTGCCTACGACCCAAGTGCAAGAACTGTCCCCAGCTAAAAAAAGCGACAGCCCCGCTTATTCTGTTTGATAATTCATGTTGCATAAATGCTACAAACATGTCATAGAGTGTCGCATAAATACTACAAGTATATCAATTGGGTGCTGGCATTCTTGTCTGAGGATAAGCTGCAATTGTTCGAAAATCCTGGCGGCATAAGAGCCGTTCTGGCATATTTGTTGTATGTGGCTTGTGGTTAAAACCCTGTTTCTAAGCGTGGTTTTTGTTTATTGTGATAAAAGTACTTCATTACCTTGGGATGCCGGCAAAGCCGGCATGGGGAATAACATGAAAAACACCCTGTCAGTAACCAAAGAGATTAATAGTGAGAATCTATGTATTCTGGATAAAGCCATAGGTGACTATAACATCGGCATTATCGGAATGTCGCATGGTTTCGCCTCCATCCTGGAATTAACCGAGATCCCTGATCTTGAACATTATTTTCCCAGGCTGAATCTTGTGGCAGTGGCCCAGCCTGGTCCTGATGACAGACTTCTGCAAAAAGCCAGGGATAAGGGGATGAGTATTTACAGCTCATACCAGGAGATGCTGAAGGCGCACCCTGAAATCAACCTGGTCATTGAAAACACCGGTAAGCAGCACCTGGTCCCGGAGATTCGCAGTATTCTGCCTGCACATGTCTCTCTGCTGGACTATGGTGCAACTGTCTTTCTTTGCGGGCTGCTGCTGATGTTCCAGGTCAAAAAGAGATGCATGCTGAATCTGTCCTGGCATAGAGACCTTTTCCAGGCCGTAGTGGATCATTTGCAGGAAGACCTGCTGCTTCTGGACACAAAAGGGGTGATCCAGGATCTGAACATGCATGTCAGCAAAAGGCTGGGGAAGAAAAAAAATGATCTTATTGGCCGTCATTGCACGGAAATCTTTTCATGTGCCAGGGGTGCCTTTTACCGCGGCTTTTCCATCGGGGAAGACTACACCGATGCTGTATGTCCATTCAATAAGACACTTGCAACTCAACAACCTGCTGAAGCAATGCAGACCTGGGTTGATGAGCAGGGCCGGGCAAGATATTTCCGCATCTATACCTACCCGGTCTTTGACCAGTCCGGAATCCTGAAGTGGGTTGTAGAGATGAGACGGGACATCACCATTCGCACAGAGATGGAAAAACGCGTGGCTCTGTCTGAAAAACTGGCCACAATTGGGGAACTGTCTACCTACATTGCTCATGAGATCCGCAACCCGCTCTTTGTCATCAGCGGTTTCGCCAACGTTCTGCTGCGCAAACCTGAACATGATGAGGCAGTCCGGGAATATTTGCTTGGAATCCAGCGCGAATGCAAACGCCTGGACAGGATATTAAAGAGATTCATCAACTATGCCCGCCCTCCAAAACCGGTGTTCAAGGCAGTTGATGTCAACAAAATGATTCAGCACGTGGTCCAGCTTTTTGATTCCACCAGCAGGGAACAGCAAATTACTTTTAAAATGGATCTGCCTTCAAACCTGGCCAAAGCCGAAGGCGATCCAGAGTTGCTTAAACAATGCCTCATCAACCTGGTCAAAAACTCCATTGAATCCATGCCCCAAGGTGGCACCCTGAGGTTAAGCACTTTCATGGACGAGCAGTATGTCGGGGTTCGAGTGAGTGATGCGGGAAATGGTATTCCAAAAGAAGTCTGGAACAGGGCTTTTAATCCTTTCTATGCCACAGGGGAGGGAACCAGTGCTGAACTCGGTCTGGCCATGACCAAGAAGATCCTGGATGATATGCAAGGCAGGATGGAGCTTTCAAGCCACAAAGATAAGGGCAGCACCATAACCATCCGTATTCCCATGTTGTCGGCCATGCCCGATTCCGATATGGGATGATCAGATACAAATTTCCAAAGCGGGCTACGCCCGCAACACAAGATAATGCAGTGTTCTTATTCCAATTGGGGCAGTCCCCGCGACGCAGGCATTCAGGGGGTGCCGGAACCGTCCCGGGGAACAATGAAGCTGGGCATAGCCAGGGTGGTCGAAAGGCTGCCTGAATAATAGAAACGAACTATACTCACGCAGGGGAAAACAAGATGGGATAGGAAGGGACAGACAAAAAATACTGGACTTTTATTCTCATTTCGGCTCTCTCTTTTTCCATAGACATCAACCCTCACCCCAAGGAGGTTCACCATGCCAAGAAACGCCAGGTTTACCCTGCCTCACAGACCCACGGTCTATCACGTAATATCTCGT
>PWSL01000342.1 GCA_003563255.1 Desulfonatronospira sp.
CCGCACAGAATGCGGTTTTTTTCCTCTAAGGACTGGAGCTGCTCCATGGCATTCTGCCAGGCTTCATACGGCACGATTACTTCAAGACAGCGGCCCTGTTCATCGTGGACGTATTTTATTTCGGAATTAGACGCCAGGTTTGTCATCCTCATGGCTCCTTTTTTTAATGCAGCAACTCATAATATTTGATTGCCTTACCTGCAACTCGGTGCTAACCGATGGTAAGCTTAAAATATACAGAGAATGTCATTAAATTGCAAGCAGGACCAGGCATTTTCCAGATCTTTTCTTGAAACTAACTCCCGAAGGTCTGCCGCCGGTAAAGCTCAAGGGGCCCATGCGCCATAAGCTGGGCATGGTATGGGATCCAGATATGAGCGGTCCTTCAGGTACCCTGTCTACCACTAGTTTAATGCCGATGCCAACAAAAATGTTGAACTGAAGTCTATTTAGACAGGATTAACATGATGGGTAGGATAAGCAATCAGCGGCCCCGGTTAAGCATAAGAAGGCTTCACGGGGTAAAAATTTCACAGGGCAAGCCGGAAGCCGCAGATTGCATTAGCCATCTGGCCAGGACAAAAATGATTTTCTCTTTATCAATCTCTTAATCCTGTTAATCCTGTCCAGGTTTCTTGTTTTTTGTGACAGGGTTTCAGGGTAAGTCTAAAATAATTTATCAGCCACCCGCAGCGCTCGACGTAATGGCAGACTGTAACACAGACTGAATGTTGCACCGCAGGTGCTGACAGCTTTTCTGCGGGCAGGTCGCCCGCAGAAAAATATCCTGTGTCTGTCTTTTCAGTCTGGCTTATTGTCTGTGGCTGATAATTGTTTATCAGGTATTGTAACCTGACTCAATTTTGATTATGAGATGTAATTTACCATGACCCACAGGCTGTCCAAATCCAAAATTCTTTCAGGAATCCAATGCCCCAAGCGGCTCTGGTTAGAAGTCCATCGCCCTGACCTGCTTGAATATGATCAAAGTACTCAGGCCAGGATGAACTCCGGGCATCAGGTAGGTGAGCTGGCCTGTATCTATCTTGCGCCCGGGGGACATTATATCGGCCTGGAAAATGGCTTTGGCCATGCCCTGGAAGAAACAGGAAAGCTCCTTGACTCTGATGCGCCAAAGTCTCTTTATGAGGCCACCTTTGCTCATGACGGAGTGCTTGTACGCTCTGATATTGTCATCCCCACAAAATCAGGCCTTCTGGTCACTGAAGTCAAATCATCCACCAGTGTAAAGCAATATCACCTGTGGGACTGCGCTGTTCAGTACATGGTCATTAATGGCCTGGGCCGAAATGTGCGCGGTCTCCAGGTGGCTGTCATTGATTCATCATTTGTTTATCCCGGAGACGGCGATTATCAGGGGCTGATGCGTGTAGAAGATGTAACTGATGAAGTACTGAAGCTGCAGCCGGAGATTCATGAATGGACCAGGCAGTGTCTGGACACATTGCAGGGTGCAATTCCTGAAGTGGATCCCGGGGGTCATTGCACAACACCTTTTTGTTGTCCTTTTTCAGAAATATGCGCTCCAGAGAATGGGCCGGAATTCCCCCTGGAATGCCTGCCCCGAATCAGGGAACACTTGCTTGAGCAGTTTAGACAGGAAGGTTTCCAGGACATCCGCGACATTCCTGAAGACAGGCTGCAAAGTCCAAGCCATGAACGGGTCAGAAGGGTGACTGTATCAGGCAGGCCTGAGCTTTTGCCTGGTGCTGAATCAACCCTTGGTTCTCTTCCATATCCCAGGTATTACCTTGATTTTGAAACAGCCCAGCTTGCGGTTCCAGTCTGGGCTGGAACCAGACCATACCAGCAGCTTCCCTTTCAATGGTCCTGTCATGTTGAAGACGCACCAGGAAGGATTCGCCATCTGGAATTTATTGACCTGACAGGATATCCGCCCATGCGCGAGTTTGCCAGGTCCCTGATTGCCGCCTGTGGACAAAGCGGTCCCATATTTGTTTACGCAAGTTTTGAAGCGCGCATTCTCAGAGAACTGATGGCCATGTTCCCTGATCTGGCGGCCTGGCTTGACGGCCTTGTTCAACGGATTGTGGACGTGCTGCCCATAGTGCGTCGGCACTACTACCACCCTCAGATGTATGGAAGCTGGTCCATAAAAACAGTGCTGCCCTGTCTGGCCCCTGACCTCGATTACAGCGGTCTTGACGGAGTCCAGGACGGTAACCAGGCCCAGGAGGCTTATGCGGAAGCGGTTGACCCCCAAACAACATCCCTCCGCAAAAAGGAACTGCAGCGTAATCTGTCAGCATATTGTAAAATGGATACCCTCGCTCTGGTCAAAATAGTTGAGGCTTTAATCGGCAACAAAAAAGTTTAAACCACTAATGCTGGCTATGCCCGCAACCCAATCTTAAGAAAAGAATGCGTAGCCTTAACTGGGACAGTCCCAATGCCGGGCGACCATCCCCGCTTTGCCTGAAGTTTCCTTGTTTTTTATTGCAGTAATCAATGGGTAAGTCACTGAGGCAGGCCAAGCATACAAAAGGCAAAAAGACTTTGTCTTTTCTTTGCGACGCATAGGCTTAGCGTAAGAGAGTGCTTTTGGGCTGCGGGCAGGGTCCACATTAGAAATGAATCCAACAATGGAAATTGTCATGCAAAAGCCGGATGCAGGTGGGAGCTTCAATTCAGTGTGGATGTTGACTTGAGCCTGGATAAAGACTACAATGCAATCAAAGTGACTACAAATGGAGTATGATATGCAAATGACAATTCGCATGCCTGACGAATATAAGTCCAGGATTGAGGAAGTTTCAGGAAAGACCGGCCTGAGGAACTCAGATATTGCCCGGATGGCCATGAAAAAGTTTCTGGAGGACTTTGAACTCCAGTCACGCGGAGAAAGACCTTCTAATAAAGCCCAGGACCTGATAGGGGTAGTCAGCAGTGGAATTCCAGACCTGGGCACAAATCATCGCCAGCACCTTATCAACCTGATGCGAGATCAGAAGCGATGAAGGCCCTGCTGGATACCGGTCCATGGATTGCATTGATAGACAGAAGTGAAGCCGCCCACGATACCTGTGTACAGTGGTTTACTTCTTTTTCAGGAGAGCTTTTTTCAACTGAGGCTGTCCTTACTGAGGTTCTTTATCTACTAAATTTTTCTCTCAAGGCACAGCAGGCAGCCCTGGATTTTGTAATTAGAGGAGTTGTAACCCTGGTTCCTTCAGATGTCGATTCACTGCATCTAGCCAGATCCCAAATGGAAAAATATGCAGATCTGCCTATGGATTTTGCCGACGCCACCCTGGTTTGCCTGGCACAAGAGTCCGGAATTTTAAACATTGCCACACTGGATTATAAAGACTTTTCAATTTACAGAACTGTCAACAATCAAGTTTTCAGGATTTTGCCGCAGTGAATCAGTAATTTGGCGACTTACTGCTGAAAGCCTGCCTGGCCCGCAAAACAAGTCCGAAGGATTTCCTGCATAGCAGGGTTTTTCTGGGGGTAACAAAAAATCAGCAAAATTAAGACACATGCAAAAGCAACTATGTCCAGTATCCAATGTCCGGGAGCATTACGAGTTTTTTGAAAACAAAATATGAATAGGGTGTGTTAAGGCTGTCTTTGTGTAAAAAGCTATAAACTACGGCATGGCACGGCTTCCTGCCCGGAGGCTTACAGCCCGGACGGGGACTGTCCCTGGCTTCGGGACTGTCCCCATCCATTTTCAAAAAAACTCGTAATGCTCCCCAATGTCCAGTGTCTTCAGTCTCCAGCCTTCAACCTAAAATTTTCTTGTTCCCAGGCTCCAGCCTGGGGACATTGCTTTTTTGTGGCTCCAGCCACATTTTTTAAGAAGCGGCTGGAGCCGCAAGAGCTAAGCGTTCCCAGGCTGGAGCCTGGGAACGAGAGGTAGCCAGGAACCAAGAACCAGGATCCGATTTTACGGCCAGCATGTTGGTTAGAAATTTCGATCGAAGAAGAAAGACATGGACCCCGGATCTAGTCCGGGGTGACGGTTAAAGTAGATAGTTGTCCTTTTTCGTCATTCCGGCGAAAGCCGGAATCCAGGGTGTTTTAATAGTTTTTCACCATATGTGGTGAACAGTTACCAAACTTATTGACTTAATTTCTTGGTAACAGTTTAGCCATTTGTAAGCCATTTGCATGTTGCACGGCTTCCTGCCCGGAGGGGGACAGGCTCTCCCAGCCCTTGTTTGATTAAGTATGTTTTTGTACATCAACAAAAAAACAAGGCCTGGTGCCAAGGGACTACAACTGAGTACCCCCTGAATGCTTACGCTAAACTGTTACATTTCTTGTAAGGGATTAGAAAAATACTGATATACCGCCATAGTGATGCTTAGCCCGCAACAATAAAGAAAAGAGTTTTTTTGACAGGATTAACCACGCCAAAGAAGCGTGGCAGGCTTAGATTAAGAGTGGATTAAGAGAGAAGCATTTTTATCCCGCCCGGAAGCCAGGCCAAAAGGTAATCAATCCAGCACTCACTTTCTTCCGGCTTCATGAGTGCCGGAAGAAAGTGAGTGCTGGATGGCTAATGCAATCTGCGGTTTCCGGCTTGCCCTGTGAAATTTTTACCCCGTGAAGCCTTCTTATGCTTAACCGGGGCCGAAGGACAGCGCAGCTGATTTCACCGGGGCCGCTGATTGCTTATCCTGCTTGCCCCGTTGAATCTCTTCCATTCAACTGGGGTCAATCGTGCTTGCCTGGTTAAATTTCTTTTCATTTAATCTGGGTTAATCCTGTCTCAACATTCTTGTTTTTTGTAACCCCAGTTAAACCCAGCAAAGCAGGAACGCTTTCAGCGTTGTTTAATCACGCCATATGCGTGACAGGCAGGGTTTCAACGGTTAAGTCACTAGCACTACAGCGAAACTTCAAAAATTTGTAACCTGTCTCAATTGGGGACAGGCACTTTTGCCGTTTGATAACTTGCAATTGAACAAAATAACAGGCGGCAAAAGAGCCAGTCCCCGGAGGTCA
>PWSL01000495.1 GCA_003563255.1 Desulfonatronospira sp.
GAGCCCAGGCCGCTGATGCCTCCGAAAAATCCTCCCTCACGTGGATCCTGGGAAGCTCCGCAACCGGCAATAAGCAAAAAGCAGATTAAAACAGGCAAGTATAAATGTCTCATACAGACAACCTCTCATCTATTCTGGCTAGCTGGGCGCTGCCCTCATTAAGTGCCGCGATATTGGCCTGCAGTTCCTGTACTTCCTTTTCCAGGGCGGCAATGCGGGGATCATCCTCGGGCAGAGTCTGGCTCTCCTCTTCTATAATAGCCTCTTGAATGGCCAGTTCGCCCTTCAGCTCTTCTTCAAGTTCTTCATTTTCCTGGATACGTTTTTGAACCTCTGCCTGCCTGGCCAGCAAAGTGTCTTTTTCCTCTACACCCTCCTCATAGGCCTGTCGCAGGGACTCCACCTCTTCTTCCAGGGCCGCCAGTTCCTGCCTGCTTTTGGCGTTGTAGGCGCGCATGGTTTCATTGTAATCTGCTGTCCGGGCGGCTTCAGCCTCCAGAAACTCCTCCTGGGTGGCGTACTCCGCCTTGCGTTTGGCTACTTCCCGGCCCACGAGGTAACCCAGGCCTGCCCCGGCTGCAGCCCCGATCAATGCCCCCCTGCCGTCTCCGATAAGATAGCCGGCTAGTCCGCCCACAGCAGCACCCACGGCGGCACCCTCGGCCTTGGTCAGTCTTTGATCCGATCCGGTTGCACACCCGGAAAGGATCACTGCCATAAGAACCAGCAACAAGATCACCCTGGATCCTTTCATGCTTTCCTCCTTTTAATATACTCCTTGAGGTCAATATTATTGTACAAACTCCATAAAAACCTTTTCATATTCTTTAAGCCAGCCTTCCCTGTCCGCACGGCGCTTCTGGCTGAAATCTTCAATATGCTTGGTCAAAAGTTGCAATACGGCCTTTTCCCGGGGCAGGGGGGCCTGCTCGCGCATGCTTTCCAGGGCCTGGTCTATGTAATCCTGTTCATAGTCTCCCAGCTCGCCCACCTTGTCCGTATAAGCCTGAAGCTGTTCTTTCCGGGCTGAACTTAGCTCATTTATCCTCTGCTCCACAGCACTGACCTGCTCCAGGTATCTGCTGGACATTTCCGCCAGCCGCCTGGCGGCCTCCAAGCTGTTTTCCAGGCTGACCAGGCGGGAAATATAGACACTCAGATTAACTCCGTTGCGGGCTGCATCCTGAGCCAGGCTGCGCGCACTTTCCCTCTGGGCCATGTCCAGGCGATGCCTGGCCTGGTCCATGAACTCCTGCACTGTGTGCAGCTCATCGCTCAAATGGGGATGCTGTTCCATAAGCCTGCCCAGGATAGGTTCAACATCTCCCAGCTGCGAAGCTGCCTGGGCCACCAGATTGTCCATGGTCCGGCCAACGGGCATGGTCTTGCGCACCATGTCCTTGTATTCCTGATATTCTTCTTCCATGGCCGCTCTGACCCGGGTATTGACCACCACATTGGAACCAATGGCCAGGCGCGCCCCGGTATTAAAGGAACGCCTTTCCTGAACCCGCTTTTGGTCCTGGTTCCAGGCGTAGACGTCCAGCTCCTGGCGCAGGGAAGAGCGCATATCCGCCACCGGCGTGGACACGCTGCCGCCGCGCACGCTCACCCCGCCCGGTTTGCCCTGCCACACCTCGGGCCTGAAGAAACCGGCGGTCATTTCCTGGACATTGCCCAGCATGTCAAAAAAACCCAGGCGGCAGGGCTGGCGCAGGCCTATGGGCCGCACCCTGTGGCTGGCATTGCCCAGATGCCAGGCATGCTCATTGATCCTCTGCATGGCGAAAGGAAGGCGGTCGTTGAAAGTGCCGTCCTCAAGGGCCGGAAGCCCTCCGCGGACAGTGAACTCCCACTCCTCCTCAGAGGGAAGCCGGAAAAATCCGGGAATGCCGTCTATATCCGGCATGTTTTCCAGGCGCTCCGGGTGCTCTGCATCAAAGAGCCACTGGTTGTAGCGGCGGATAAACTCCTGGATATCGTGGTAGCTGACAAAAGACAGCGGCTCCATCAGGGCCTCCTGCAGGGCGCGGCCTTCCAGTTCAGCCAGTTGGGCCGCATCCGGATCGGCGCTGGCATCAATCAAGGTGTCCAGGCCCATGACCGCAGTAAACTGCCCCCTGGTCAACTCGTACTTGGCCAGATAAATGGCCTGGCCCCGGCCATCATTGTCAGGAAAAGATCCGCTGATCTGGGTACGCTGCAGGCCTTCGAAAATACCGCCGGATGCATCGCCCATCTGGATGATCTGCTCCTCATCCCCCCAGTAGCCCTGACCGGGCACGTGGACCTTGCGAAAAACCATCACGGAGTCGCCGGGCATGGGCAGGACAATATCCGCCTCATCCGGGCGGGGGTTGTCCGGACCGGCAGGAGGTGCGGCTATGCCGGCCTCGGCCCGGAAAAAAAACAGGGCGCAAAAAAGGAGCATAAACAGGTAAAAGTGGATTGACTCTATTTTTCTTATCCAATACTTATGGCGAATAATTATTTCCAGAATAATATTCATAGTTGTATCCTCAGTTATCCCGGATCACCTCCGCCGGATCGATGCGCGTTGCCCTCCAGGCAGCCACCAGGGAACCGGCCAGGGCCAGGCAGGTGGTCAGAAAGACTATTCCGCCTTTGTAACTCAGGGGCAGGGAGCAGAACCTCTCCCCCGGGGCCAGCTCCGAGGCGAAGGTGTGATTGATCATGGCCGCCAGGGTATAGTAGCAGGCAAAACCAAGCATCAGCCCGGCTGCAGCTATCATCAGCCCCTGGATCATGGGCAGGAAAAACACATGCCTGCGGCCCAGGCCCACCAGGCGAAGCACTCCCAGGTCCCTGCGCAGCCGTTCCACCGCCGCATACAGGCTGGACAGCAAGACCGCAGTTCCGCCGCTTATGCCCAGCAGGGCCAGCAGGGAATAAAGCCTGGTAAGGCCGGCATCCAGCACCTGGATGCGTTGGATGGTTTCCACCTGGGCCATGACCTCCATGTCCTGTTCCTGCAGTTTCCTGTACACCCCGGGAACATGGTCGATACTTTCGGTATACAGGCGAAAACCTCTGAAGCCTCCCCTGACCATGGCAAATTCCCCTGACTCGGATTCCAGCTTCACTCCGCGCTGGCTGGCTGTTCGCAGCACACCCATGAGCTCCGCCGGGACCAGGGGCCTTTGGAGTTCTGTGGTTCCAGCCTTTTCAAGCTCTATAACCAGCTGCAGCACTCCATGAAAAACCAGCCGCAGATCAAACTCTTCGGATTCAGGCAAAAGGACCCGGGTAAGCCTTTCCGCAGGTGATGCGCTGCCGGTGAAACCTCCCCAGGGGGGATCATCCACTCCCAGCAGCAGAGCCTCCCTGCGGCTGATGGACAGCCCTGCCGGAGATATTTCCCTGCCTGCAGCATCCTGGAGCACAACCCCACTGACATAAGGCAGCAGGATATGTTCCCTGCCCCGCAGCTTTTGGCGCAGAGCCCAGATCCAGGACATGGTGGCCGGACTGCCTGGAGTGCTCAGGCTGAAGGCAGTCCAGTCCTCAGGCAGTGGCACTGCGGTTTTTGCGGTTACTTCCCGGTTTTCCGTCTCGTTTATCCTGGCGAACCCGGTGTTTATTATCAGCCCGGTACGCTCAATGGGGTCCATGGGATCTGGAATTAAAAGCAGCACCCCGTCATAGCTGAGATAAGGCTCTGGAGTATCCCCTTCCCACCCCCTGGACGGTACACCGTAACCCTCTTTATAGGCTTCGATATCCAGGACAAAGGACAGGGGGGCGTAAATACGGGGCAGGGACCCGGCCCTGGGATGCAGCACTCCAGCCACCTCCAGGCCCGAGGCCGCCATTTCCCTGCGTCCTCCCCGGCTGCGGGTGACCCTGGCCTCCAGGATATCTCCCTGCTCAAGACCGAGAACCCGGGCTGCCTCATGGGTAAGTACGCACTGTCCGTCTTCTGGGGCCGGGGCACCATTCTCTAAGAGCAGAGGATCTCCTGGACCGCTGGATATGAGATCAAACATTTCCAGCCTGCCGGTATGTGGATGTTCTACATGCACTATGGAAGACAAGGGCAGCACCGAGGGAACGATAAACTCCACCCCGGGCCAGTTGCCCACCTGTTCAAACCATTCCGGGGTAAGCTCATATATCTGGGCCGGCCGGACCTCCCGGTACACAGGGTCTTCCACCAGCCTGTCCCGCAGGGTCTCGATAGTGCCGTGCTTGAGCCCCAGAAGAATAAGCAGCGGGGCGATGACCGCGGCCAAAGCTATAATCAGGCACAACGTGAGAATACGGTCATGCACCAGGCTGGATGCAGCCAGCCGTGGTACGACTTTGAGAGGGTAATTCCTGTCAGACGACATCAATTTCTCCGCCTGCACTCAGCCCGGACCAGGCCTTCACTGCTCTGGCTAAGGACAAAGCTGTAGGTCACGTCCGCATCTTTCACCAGTTCTGTATCGTGGGTGACCACCACCACGGCCGTGCCTGATTCCCGGGTGACGCTCTGCAGATCCTGCATGATCAGCCTGGCCCTGGCCTTATCCACTGCTGCTGTGGGCTCGTCAGCCAGGACCAGATCCGGACCGTGGGCCATGGCCCGCAGTATGGCCGCGCGCTGGCGCTGACCAATGGACAGGTAATCAGGCTTGCGTTTCAGGCAGTGCTCAATGCCCAGCCTTGCAGCCAGGGCTGTCACCTGCGTCAGATAATCCTTGCTCCCCTTTATTCTGGCCGGCAGGCACACATTGTCCATAACGCTTAAAAAGGACAGCAGACCGCCTGTCTGCAGGATATAGCCCATGAAGTTGCGTCGGAGCCGGGCCAGGTGGGATTCCAGACCGTTTTCCCACAGGGACTGCACATCAATGGCAGAATCCTGCTCCCGGCCGGGATTCAGGATGAACCTCCCCACCCGGGTGGGCTGCATGACCAGGGCCAGCATGTCCAGAAGCGTACTCTTGCCGCAGCCGCTGTCCCCCACCAGGGCCA
>PWSL01000396.1 GCA_003563255.1 Desulfonatronospira sp.
CATGGCCGTAAAAATCCAGACCGTCAAAAAACGGTCCAGAACGGACATTTCTTTACTGACCTTGATTTCAGCCATTTTCTTTCCTCTTGGTTTCAAATTTGAGCAGTGCCCGGATCCTGCGATCATCTACCTCTTTTACTGCACAGGTCTTCCACGGACATGGACAGGATCAATTTGAGTGTGAGCCTGTCCTTTTCCATTTCCCGGGAATGCATAAGCTCCTCTTCCAGCCACTGCCTGAGCCTCCCGGGAAAATCATCTGCCAGGCGGTAATACACCCAGCGGCTGTCCTTGCGGGATGTCACTAAGCCTGCATTCTGGATGACGCTTATATGCCGCGAAACTGTGGCCGTGGACAGCCCCAGAAGCTCGGTAATCTGGCAGACGCACAACTCCGGCTGCCTGAGAAGAGCCGCAATAATGCGCAAACGGTTGCCGTCCGCCAGGGCTTTGGTCTGTTTCAGAAATTTATCCATAAGTTGATATTTGTACAATAAGCTAAATGACTGAATGAAAATTACAACCTTAAAAAGCGCCTGTCAAGTTTTCGAAAATATTTAATTCTGGATAAGGCAGTAAGTAGAAATAATCTTTACAAAAGTATTGCCTTCTCGTTTTGTGCAGACGCCGATGGCATAGAGTGGGGTTTAAAACGATTCTCTTAATCGTTCCCACGCTCTGGTGGGAACGTTTTTCGATCCAGCACTTTTGACAATGGAGAATTACCAAAAAAAATAATAGTATTCAAAAGTGAGTGCTGAATCATTTTGGACGCGGAGCGTCCGAAGAATGTTCCCACGCGGAGCGTGGGAACAAAGGCAAAAAGCGCCTGTCAAGTTTTCGAAAGTATTCAATTCTGGCTAAGGGAAAAATTGAAATCTGATCCGGGCATTGCGGGGGCCTTACGGCAGTGCACAATGCCCGGATCTTAGAGGAATTATCGGCAGTTTTTTGATTGCAGCTTTTTAAATTGACTTTTTTAAGCTGGGACAGCATGGCTATCAACTTTTTTGCCATGGTCTTGACTCCTGGCATAAAGGGACTGCACCAGCATCTCCAGCATCCTGTCATGCACTCCGTCGCAAGGGTAACTTCTCAATAATTCTGGGCGATCTTACACTAAGAAAATACCTGGATTCCGGCTTTCGCCGGAATGACGAATGAAAACAGGTCGTTGCATTGTGATGTCATACCGGCGGATGCCGGTATCCAGGAATACTGCCCGGAGTTATTGAGAAGTTACTCGCAAGGCTGCTCCATTACCATCCTGGTCTCATCCGGGGTAAAATCATACCCCTTTTCCCGGGCAATATCCATTATCTCCATGGAATCCCGGCACTTAGCCATTCTTGCATGCAGCCCCGTATCTTTCTGAACCAGTTCCAGAAATGCCTTTGCGGACTGAATAGACATGTCACACCTCCTTTGTTTTGCGAGGCCTTGCAGATAGCGTCCTGGGTTTATACAGATTACCCCCGATCATATTCAGTGGCTATAAATTAAAGTTTTTCCATGGCTTTGTTTCATGGTCGGCATGTAGGCTGTATAAAGCTTGGATTGTGATATTAAGCACATTTATACACCCATAATTTTTTTTAATTTGACCTTCATGTATAGGGTATCTTATCAAATAAACAACAATCTTTGGTTGGCCAGATCATAAACTCATTTTTTCGGGACGACATCCGGCAAGACAAAAACGGGCCCTCCAACATTTTAAAACTGCTGCATGACAGCCTTTGTGCTGCTGAACATGCTGAGTACAGATCAAGACAATTCTCTTGCCTGCGTCCAGCGCGGACCGGATGATTTTTCCTCCATCCCTCCGGGAAATGACGCCGGTCTGCGCGAAACGCAGACTTCCTGTAATACCCGGGTTATTTTCTATGGCGTGCTCCGCACACACGGTTTTGAAGAATAAAGAGACCAAGCAAGGTATTACCTGCCTTGCAGACAGAAAGCTTTGCATGCTCCCTGCATTGCTTGAAGGTAAGCATTCAGGGGGTACTCAGTTTTAGTCCCTGGCACCAGGCCTGGGGACTGTCCCCCGCTAAGAATATCTATGCAGATTCAAAAAAATCTGGGCATGTAATTTTTGTCTTTGTGCAGGAAAGGTGTCGCGGGGACTGTCCCCGGGCCGGTATATGCCCCCTGAATGGTTACGCTTGAAGGGTCATCCCCAACATCCTGATTGCCCAGTTTATGCCTAGCCTGAAATGGGTAAAAGCAAGGCTGAATTGCCCATAACATGCCAGGCATGAAATGGGGAAGAGGTCAGTAAAAAGCAATACTTATGTCACGCGAACACAAACTCACCATGAGTTATTGCCTGCAGCCATCAGCTTGATGGATAAGACAGTCTTGCAGTGCCTGCAAAAAACTTTTGCAGGCACCTTTGTAAGCAGACTAACGCCGGCTCAAGGCTGTCAGCTCTGGTCTGGTATGCCTTTATCCGCTACATGGATATAAAAATCAGGTTCCTCGCCTCTGAAGGTCTCCTGAAAATCCCCGTAAGTGGTCACTGACCCAAAGCCGGTCTCGTAGAGAAGTTTCTGCATGTAGGCCTTGCGCAGGGGAAACATGTTCAGGTGAAACACAGAAGCGTCTGGAAAGGTATACTCGAACTGGACCAGATCGTCCTTTACCTGCACCGGTTCTGCAGATACGTTCTCGCCGCAGTAATAATATTTGTGTTTGGAGGAATAACCTTCATCCAGGATACGGTCATAGTTTCTCTGGTCCACTATAAGCACCCCGTCCGGCTTGAGTTTGCTGTAGAATTCGGACAGCACCCTGCGCCGGTCGTGTTCGTCAAAAAGGTGGGTAAAGGAATTGCCCAGGCAGATAAGGGCGTCGTATTCGCCCTGCACATCAAAACTCAGGCGTCTCCAGTCCGTATGCACCGTACTCAGGATATATCCTTTGTCCCTGGCGTTTTCAAAGGCCTGCACCAGCATGTTGGCGCTTCCGTCCACGCTGACCACCCTGTAGCCCTGTTCAAGAAACCTGACCGAATGAAAGCCGGTGCCGGTGGCCACGTCCAGAATGCTCTGCACATTCCTCTGTCTGAAAATATCATAAAAAAAAGACCCCTCACTTTTGGCTCTCTTCTCCCAGTCTATGAGTTCATCCCACTTGTTTACAAAGCAGTCTTCGTAGTCGTGAAGGTATTGATCAGTCAGCAAGCAACCCTTGCTCTGCAATATTTCTTTTTGTTCCTTGTCTGCGTACATAATCCACCTCCTATTGAATGGTTCTGGAAATTTCCGAGATCATGTTCTGTGCCCGCCATCCAGAGACAGCTGCACTGTTTAAGAAATCAATAAATGAAATCTTTTTGCCATTACTGCGCACGTTGATGGCCTGCATTGCTCCTGGAGAAAGCTCCATGAGCTTTATATTAAACATCTTTTGACCATGATAAATTTTATTGAACATAAGACTGTTGTCGATAAATGATCTTATAATGGGCAGGCGTAAATCCTGGATATTAAGCTGTCCCAGGTGACTGCCCCTGTCTTCAAAGACCATGATGCCATCGTTGATTGCCGCCTTTTCAATGACAACATGTTCATCGCCTCCATCGTCAAGCACTGCATGCCGGGTAAAGTTCTGAAACAATCCAAAATCCAGTGTTTTTACCTGCCTGTCATTGATATAAGCATAAACATCCGGCTTATCATTGCAGTACATATAGCACTCTTCCAGGCAATCCACATGCTCTCCCGCGGGCAGAAGACTCCTGACATCACCGGGGGAATCAAAAAGCCGGTATACATTGACATTGTACTCCCGGCAGAACTGCAGCAAAGCTTCCGCACCCGTCCTGGTCATACGCATACTGCGACTCTTCATGCACACGCCGTGCATTTCCAGGTGGATAGTATCCATTTTTTCCTCCTTGAACGGTTTGGAGGACAGCCGGCGCTTCGTAACCATTCAGGGGATGCCTCAATCGGCCCGGGGACAGTCCCGCACTTATTTTTCCAACACTCACACCAAAATTGTTCATCAGAAAATAATAAGTGCGGGACAGTCCCCAGGGCCTGGTGCCAGTAATCACCACCGAGGAACCCCCTGAATGGTTACGGCGCTTCTGTCCGTTTTCAGGCAAAAAAAATCCCCGGATCGAAATACACTTCGATCCGGGGATGTCCCGTTTTCATCCTCGAATAGGCTCGGCCGCCACCCTGCGCCGAAGGGGCGGTCCAATAAGGTCTCAGGCAGGTCTTCTGACTTGCGGATCGTCCTACTTGCCCAGCACTCACTTCAGGTACGGATTGTTGCCAGTTAAACCGGTTGGCTCCTTGCAGTACAACCTGATTATAAGCAACAAACAGAAATAAAGTGAGTGCCGGGCTTGCCGCGCCTTCCCCCGGGTCTGTCCAGAGTGGCTTAATGCGGCTTTCGTCCCCGCTCACAGCCGCGGGCCGGTTCCCGATTTGCACGGGATTCCCTTTTCATTTCCCCGGTTGGGGGAAAACCTGAGACGGTTGTCTTGTGCTTAATTTGGAGTCAAGTAAAAACTCTCCGACTTGTCAAGCTGAAAATTATTACAAAGTCCACAACTGTGTTACCCTTGTCTCGTATACCAGATGAATGCATAGCACGCAGTAGACAATGTTCATGACAAAATCATCAAGAACTTTTTACCGGAAGGGATTTATACTTTTTGCAGAAAAGCTGGCACAAAAGAGGAAATATACCCACTGCAGCCAGGGAAAGCATAACTCCGGTGCTCATTAAACACGACATTGCGTCAATCTGTGCAAGACGGCTGCCGGCATTGGCGAAAATAAATATACCGGGCAGAAATCCAGCCAGGCTGACCAGGAAGAAGGTCTTGACCCTCATATCAGTGAAGGCAAAAACAGAATTAATTACAAAAGAGGGTGCCACTTCGATGATTCTGAGCATAAAAAGAAAACCAGTGCCGTATTCCTGCATGCCCTTTTCTATGTA
>PWSL01000237.1 GCA_003563255.1 Desulfonatronospira sp.
ATGCGGTGGAGACCATGTGCATACCAGGTTCTTCATTCCTGGTATGCACATAAAAAAACCTCTTTTATCTGTGTACATCTGTGTGATCTGTGGGCAGTAGTCTTTTTTCTTAAAAAATTAAGTGCGGAACAGTCTCAGTGCCAAATGCTGAACCCCCGTCATGGCTCAAATTTTTCTTGTTTTTTTGTGACAGGATTTCAGGAGTAAGTCACTAATATACCCATAAAGTCAATTTCATCGCAATGCGAGAAATCCTTTTGAAATCTTAGTTGCACAACTGTAGTCCCGGCGTACTATCTATTGATGCCTTCAAGTGGTAGTCTTGTCCTCAGATTTCCCTAAATAGGGTAACTGCAACCCAATGGAGGTTAGCTATGAGGACTTCAAAGGCTGTGGAAGCGTTTATGGGTTACCAGAGGATTAACTCTGGGGAAAAAACAATCAAGAATTATAAAATCTTGCTTCACAAGTTTGATGGTTATCTCGGAGAAAAGGAGATTAGCCAGGTCACCTCAGAGGACTTTTTCAATTTCCTTGCTTAAAACAGCGAAGGACAAAAGCAGAGTACGAAACGACTCAAGTTCACCCTTATCAAGGCCTTTTTCAATTTCATAACCGCAAATGTTGATGTAAAGCTTCCCAATCCTTGCCATACCCAGGTGCTTAGAAAATCCTTTCGTGATCCCACCGGGAGACAATGGAACATACTGGAAAAAGATGTGGTCGATGAAATTATTTTCAGAACGGACAATCCCAGGAACAGGCTAATACTCGAACTGATGGCCAGAGGGGGAATGCGGATTGGCGAGGTCCTTAATCTGAGGGCAGACGATCTTGATGATAGAAAGCTTTTCATTGATAGACCCAAAAGTGGCCGTCAATCCGAAGTGGTTTTAATCCCCAGGAAAGTAGCAGAGCGGCTTCGGGAATATATTAGATCAAATGGGATTTCTCCAGCCGAGCGCATTTTCCCTATTGGCTACACTGGTGCAAGAGCTATTGTCAAGAAATCAGGTCAAGCTGTAGGCATTAATCTGT
Source organism: Desulfonatronospira sp. (assembly GCA_003563255.1). Lineage (GTDB taxonomy): Bacteria > Desulfobacterota > Desulfovibrionia > Desulfovibrionales > Desulfonatronovibrionaceae > Desulfonatronospira. The sequence goes on from PWSL01000237.1 coordinate 1,039, forward strand.
GCCCGCACGACCTGAGAAGTCATGCTGCAACCTACGCCTCACGTGCTGGTGCCCCACTGGAAATTGTGAGCAAGGTCATCCTGGTCATGCCAATCTGGCCACCACACAACGGTATCTGGGCAAGGTCAGCGATACTGAAGCTTTGCAAGGGATTGAAAACATCTACCGTTAAAATCAACCCGGAGGCAGGTTTAACTGTCTGCCCCAACGACTCAAGCTTTGAATTGGTATTCCTCTCAAATCTGATACCGGACTATTCCCATCCCATAGCCGTAGTGCTCGCTTGCTTTATTCTGCATACTCGGAAAGGGCCTTTTCAAGACTTATAACCACACCGGTTTGGCCAGGTAGTCATCCATGCCGGCCTCCAAGGAAATTACGCCAAAAAACGAAAGACCTTCAACAAGATCTAAGACTGCAGAAAACCGGTCAAGCAGTACTATATTTACTTTCACGATGGAAAGCTTGGCGGGTCGTGTTATCTCAAAATATCCTCATACCTGCCGTTTACTTGTGAATTCCACTTTAATGATTTCCCTACAGTTATTCATTTTGCAGGTTTTGAGAGCAGCTGTCCAGGAGTTCAATGACCCAAAAATGACTGCAACTTTTTTTTCCTTGACAAGGCAAGTCTGTACGTGTTTGTGGATAGAAGGCAAATGAAAAAAAGGAGGAGGAAGAATATGATGAGGCTTGTTACCAGATCTGATTTTGATGGGTTGGGGTGTGCTGCGGTGCTTAAAGAAGCCGGAGTGATTGATGACGATATCAAGTTTGTTCACCCCAAGGATGTCCAGGATGGCCTGATCCAGGTTGATGAAAATGATGTTTTGGCCAACATACCCTACGTTCCAGGATGCGGGATGTGGTTTGATCACCACTCCAGCGAAGTGGAAAGACTTAAGGACTTGGATTTCAAAGGAAAAAGCGACCCTCATGCATTGAGTGCAGCCAGGGTGATATATGACTACTACGGTGGGATAGAGAAGCTTGAAAATCCTCATCTGGATGCCCTGGTCCAGGCCGCTGACAAATTTGATTCTGCCGATTTCATCAAGGAAGAAATTTTAAATCCCCATGGATGGGTCCTGATTTCCTTTATTATGGACCCCAGAACCGGATTGGGAAGGTACAAGGATTACAGGATCAGCAATTACGCTTTGATGATGGACATGATTGACTATTGTCGCAAGATGAATGCCGATGAGATACTTGAACTTCCTGACGTCAAAGAACGGATAAGCAGGTATTTTGAGCAAGACCAGGAGTTCAGGAATATGCTCCTGCAAAACAGCCGCATATATAATAACGTGGTAGTCCTCGATCTGCGCAGTCAAGAGGAGATTTTTACCGGTAACCGGTTTCTCCTGTATGCTCTGTTTCCGGAGCAGAACGTATCAGTACAGGTCATGTGGGGTTACCAGAAGCAGAATATCGTCATGACCTGCGGACATAGCATATTTAAACGCGACTGCGGGGTGGATATCGGCTCTTTGATGCTGAAATATGGCGGAGGCGGACACAAAAAGGTGGGGACCTGTCAAGTACCCATTGATGATGCCGACAGGATACTGCAGGAAATAGGTGACCAGTTAAACTCTTAGGCAGGAATGGCGCGCCAGGTTGAGGCGGCTGTCAATCCAGGCCAACTCCTCTCAGGATTTTCTGTGACTGGCCTAAAAGATACAGCCTCGCCTTTTATCCAGAATATGCATTTAATTTAACAGTAATGCTCCGGACTTCAACTTGTATAGACTACCTGCACGTTGCAAGTCAGGGTGCCCATACTTCTTGGCAGCTTGCGCCCAAGAAACCCGACCGTCGAACCCGGCCAGCGTCTGTGGCCAGCCGTACTTTACAGCATTGGCAAAGTACCGTGAAGAGGCGAGCGCCACCACTGCGATTCGTAAATGACCAAGATAGGGCAGCTCGCGTATGCGTTTCTTGTCGAGCTCGAACTCTTTATTCTGCTTCGAGTTAAACTGCCCACATACTTTCGCTTCCACTACTATTAATTGATTTTCGCCAAACAAACAAAAGTCAAAGGTTCTTTTTGGAGGGAACCCTTTGCCCTTCGCTGACCGACCAAGTTGCCAGAGATAGTCGCGGTAAAAGCACACCTCGAATCCAAGGTCCCATGCTCCGCCCGTGGGGTAGTCCAGCTGGGCCGAATCTATTAGCCATGAAGCAAATCCTTGAATGTCCTTTACAGCCTGTGAATAGAGCACGAAACAGAAGTACCTTTCATCACGTGTCCACTCCGACCATGGATGCCCTTTTAGACCGGATTGATCAAAGCCTTTTTCTGATCATACCCAAAGCACAGAGTGTGGTCAGTTCCCATTAGCCACCCAGATTCATACAATGTCCGTTTTCAGGGTGAAAGAGGTGTTCTGAGCAGCCAACCTGTTTTGGAAAGTATGATCAGGAACTCAGCAAATTATTTAGTTCCGACCCCAAAGTGTTCTTTTTTTCCCAGGTTAAGGCGTACTTACTGAGCACATGCTCGTTTCCGCAGTGAATCTTCGCGGTTTGCCTTGTTAACAATTCAAGTGGTATCTGTTCCGGCCGCTTTTTTTTGACTGATACAGACAATCATCGGCGTTTCTAAACCACTGCTCCACGTCATCCTCCACTTTGAGCAGCGCTGCTCCCATGGATACGGTTACCGGCATATCGTTACAGCGCAGCTCCGCATTGATTTTCTCTTGCAGATTCTTGCACACTTCAGCCAGCCCCTGGGCCGTGACGTTGGAAAGCAGGACCACGAATTCATCGCCCCCGTAACGGAAGGTTTGGTCGCTGCTGCGTAAGGCTGTGCTTATCAGGTGGGCCAGATCCATCAGGACGCGGTCGCCCCTGGAATGGCCCATTTTATCATTGATTTGCTTCAAATTGTCCAGGTCAATAATGACCAGGCCAAATTCTATGCCCAGGCTCTGCTTGGCGTTCACGGCAAGGGCCAGCTCATTTTCAAGACTTCGGCGGTTTTTCAGGTTAGTCAGCCCGTCCCTGGCGGCCAGATTCTGCAATTTTTTGCGCTGCCCCATATTTCTCTTGGCAAAGGCATAACTGAAAACACTCACGCAAACGCTAGTGGCCAGAAAGCTGAAAAGATGCACAGTGGATGGGAAAATATTTTGCGCCCAGATTAAGTCGCCCAAAACAATCACGCCAAGGCCACTTAAAACAAGGACCATGGCAATCCAGGGAGGGGTCAGATGAAACATGAAAATGGTCAAAGGGTAGAACCATAAATACCCTTCATCGCCCCTGGCAAGCGTAACCACCACCATGCCAATTAAGCAGATCGTCGAGATGGCCAGGCCAGGTATCCTGGTCCGGCCTGTCCGCAACGCCTGCAAAGCAAAACCGAGACACAGCAAAACCAGAATGGCATTGGACACGGCAACGAGGTGGTAGCCGGAAATCAGGCGGTAGATAGTAAACGGCGTGATAAAAATACAAGCCAAGCCAGCCACGATCAAGATCAGGGTAAGCTGTAGATCGTCAGAGATTCGTTGACGAAGAGAGGTTTGCATTTTGGATTTGATCATAATTCAACTACCAGGATGGTCACTCCTGTATCTCCCTATTATGCTGTTTTCATTTGGGAAAATTGTGTTTACAGATGGAAAACACAAAAAAATACGTATCTATTCACCACATGGCAAGAGCTGACTGTGACTCGGGTTTGTGATGTCCGCAACTCCCTGCCGAGTCTCCGAAAGACAATCCTTTTATTCGCGCTTGAATCTGAGTATATTGGTTTAACCGGACCTCATTTATTTTGAAATCGTATCTGTTTAGCGCTTTGCATGTGGCATGGGGACTGGCTCTTCCGGGACCCACTTGTCCCAAAAAATGAGATACTTTAAGCACAAAATGATGCTCAAGTGGGTCCCGGAGTGCCTGTCCC
>PWSL01000114.1 GCA_003563255.1 Desulfonatronospira sp.
AAAAAAGAAAAAAATCCTTGCTTGCATGTTTGTAGGGACAGGCACCATTGGTGGACGCGGAGCGTCCGGAAGATGTTCCCACGCAGAGCGTGGGAACAATAAACCTGCAATTTTACGGTTTGAGTTCGGCAAAAGTGCCTGTCCCCGGTGCCCGAGGCAATAATTAACACAAAGCGTCGCTTTAGTGTTATTAATAAAGGTTTTGTGGTGCCCGTCCCCTGCCTTCCATGCCAACGCTGAACAGATCCATCAATGGAGGATTGTATGCGACAAATCACAGTTACAGAACATCTGCTGGTCCATCAGAAAGCTAGTTCCATGGCTACTGGACGTTTTACCCGGTTGCTGAATGAGCTGATCCTGGCCGCCAAGATTATTTCCAGGGAAGTCAATAAGGCCGGACTGGTGAATATCCTGGGCATAACCGGACAAACCAATGTCCAGGGTGAAGAGGTGCAGAAGCTGGATGAACTGGCCAACTCCATCCTGATTTACCGTATGCAGCGGGCCGGTTTTTTATGCGCCATGGCTTCCGAGGAAAACGCCGACATTATTGAGATCCCTTCCAAATTTACCCAGGGAGACTATATCCTGCTTTTTGACCCCCTGGACGGATCCACAAACATAGACGTCAACGTCAGTATCGGGACGATTTTTTCCATTTTCAGACGTACCCGCAAGGACGGACCTGTATATATGGAGGAAGTGCTGCAGAAAGGTGAAAACCAGGTGGCTGCAGGATATTTCATATACGGCTCATCCACCATGATGGTCTATACTACAGGCACCGGAGTCCATGGATTCACCCTTGACCCCAGCGTAGGTGAATTTTTGCTTTCCCATCCAAATATCAAGATACCGGAGCAGGGAAAAGTATATTCCGTAAATGAGAGCTACTGGGACTACTGGGACGAACCTACGCGAAAATGCGTCAGCTGCTTCAAGTCCAGCCAAAACAGCCGGGGAAAGCCTTACTCCCTGCGCTATATTGGTTCCCTGGTATCGGATTTTCACCGCAATCTTCTGAGCGGCGGGGTATTCATGTATCCCAAGGACAACCGCGACCCCAAAAAAACCACCGGCAAACTAAGGCTCATGTGCGAAGCCAACCCTCTGTCCTACGTTGTGGAACAGGCAGGCGGGGCGGCCAGTGACGGGGAAAAGAGAATCCTGGAGATCGATCCGCATGAACTGCACCAGAGGGTGCCTCTTTTCATTGGCTCCAGGGATGACGTTGAGCAGGCTGTAGCCTTTTTCAAGGGCCAGGATGCTTAGTCTCGGCATTGAGACATCCTGCGATGAAACCGCCCTGGCACTGCTGGAGGAAGGGCGTGTCCTGGGAGAAGTCATTTTTTCACAGGTGGACAAGCACTCCATTTTCGGCGGAGTGGTACCTGAAATGGCTTCCCGGGAACATCTGCGCAAACTGCAGCCCCTGTGGCAGAGACTTTTGCAGCAGACAGGACGCCGGGCTGAAGAGCTTGACCTGATTGCAGTTGCCCGTGGTCCAGGGTTGCTTGGCTGTCTACTGGTGGGTCTGGGTTTTGCCAAAGGCCTGTCACTGGGCCTGAAGATCCCCCTGGTGGGGGTAAATCACCTGCAAGCACATCTACTGGCCCCTGGACTGGAACAGGAGCTGAAATTTCCTGCCGTGGGACTCCTGGTTTCCGGCGGGCATACCAACCTGTATAAAATCGATTCCAGCATCCATTTCAGACTTTTGGGCCGGACCCTGGACGACGCAGTCGGCGAGGCTTTTGACAAGACGGCCAGGGCTTTAAACCTGCCCTACCCCGGCGGGGTATACATTGATCGCTTTGCAGGGTTTGCAGAACCAGACCAGGACATGTTTCCAAGGCCCTACCTGGATACTCCCAGCCTGGACTTCAGTTTCAGCGGGCTGAAGACCGCCCTGATAAACCATATCCGAAAGCACCCCCGGCTGGTTCAGGAAAATCCCCTGGAAATAACGCCTGAATCCATTCCAGATCCTGAGCTGGCCGGCGTATGTGCCTCTTTCAACCTGGCAGCTGCCGAGACTTTGCAGGCCAAGCTGGAAAGGGCAGTAATTTCATCCGGTGTGCAAAATGTTATTATGGCTGGAGGGGTGGCGGCCAATTCCATGATACGCGAAAAAATCCAGGGACTCTGCAGGCGCATGGGACTGAACCTGGTCCTGCCCAGCCTGAAACTATGCACTGACAATGCATCCATGATAGCCTGTTGCGGCGAGATCCTGGCCCGGCACGGCATGTATCATAACCTGGAACTGGAAGCCGTGCCAAGGGGCAGGAAAATACCCTGGGACTATGTCCGGGACAAAAGCTAATACTGAAACATAAAGAGGTAATTTCAATGCGAAGTCACAAAATGACCAAGGGAATTGAAAAGGCCCCGCACCGCTCTCTCTTATATTCCCTGGGCCTTACCAGGGAAGAGATGCAAAGACCCCTGGTGGGTGTTGTCAACTCAGCCAACGAAATTGTTCCAGGCCACCAGCATCTTGATAAAATCGCCAGGGCGGTCAAGGACGGAATCCGCATGAGCGGCGGGACCCCTCTGGAATTCTCCACCATAGGGGTGTGCGACGGACTGGCCATGAACCATGCAGGCATGCGCTTCAGCCTGCCCAGCCGGGAGATCATAGCCGATTCAGTGGAAATCATGACCTCTGCACATCCCTTTGATGCTTTGGTGCTGATCCCGAATTGCGACAAGGTTGTTCCTGGAATGCTCATGGCCATGATCAGGATGAACCTGCCTTCCATTATTGTCAGTGGAGGCCCTATGCTGGCGGGTGAGGACCACGGAAAGGCCGTGGATCTTATTTCTGTATTCGAGGGTGTCGGCAGGGTCAAAAGCGGACAGATCAACGAGCAGGACCTGGAAAGCCTGGAGCTGAACGCCTGCCCGGGTTGCGGCTCCTGTTCCGGCATGTTTACCGCCAATTCAATGAATTGTCTGTCTGAGGCCATAGGCCTTGGCCTCCCGGGCAACGGCACCATTCCAGCTGTGCACAGCGCCCGCATAAGGCTGGCCAAGACAGCGGGCATGAAGGTCATGCAGCTTTTAAGTGACGACTTACGCCCAAATAAAATCATCAACCCCAAAAGCGTTGCTAATGCCGTAGCCGTGGACATGGCACTGGGATGCTCCACCAATACTGTCCTGCACCTCCCGGCGGTCTTCGCTGAGGCAGGTCTGGACCTGAGCCTGGATATTTTTGACGTCATGAGCAGAAAAACCCCCAATCTTTGCCGCCTGTCTCCGGCAGGACCGCATCACCTGCAGGATCTGCACCGCGCAGGAGGCATCCCGGCGGTGGTTTCGGAGCTCTCCAGCAAGGGCATCTTCGACCTCAACGCCCTGACCGTTACCGGCAAATCCTGGAGACAAAACCTTCAGGAACTCCAGGCCCGAGTCCTGGATCCCCAGGTTATCCGTTCCATGGACAACCCTTACAGTCATGAAGGTGGAATAGCTATTCTTAGAGGCAACCTGGCTCCCCAGGGTGCCGTAGTCAAACAGTCGGCCGTGACCCCGGAAATGATGGTTCAAACTGGATCCGCCAGGGTCTTTGAAGGCGAGGAGGATGCTGTGCAGGCCATCCTCAACGCTAAAATCCGTAAAGGGGATATCGTGGTGATAAGAAACGAAGGTCCCAAGGGCGGACCAGGCATGCGCGAGATGCTCACCCCCACTTCGGCCATTGCTGGAATGGGCCTGGACAAACATGTTTCTTTGATCACTGATGGACGCTTCAGCGGCGGAACCCGGGGAGCAGCCATAGGCCATGTCTCGCCTGAGTCCGTGGAAGGCGGGCCAATCGCCCTGGTCAAGGAAGGGGACAAGATCAGCATTGACATATATAAGGGTTCTTTGACGCTGAATGTTACCGATAAGGAAATGGAGAAAAGAAGGCAGGATTTCAAGCCCCTGGAAAAAGAAATTAAATCGCCTCTTTTGCGCAGGTATGCCCGTATGGCCGGATCCGCCTCCAACGGGGCCGCCTTCAGGCTGTAATCAATGTTTGATCCTCAAAGTGCAGACAACTACGACCGCTGGTTTGCCACCTCTGAAGGACGCTTCGCCCTGGAACAGGAAAAAAGGCTGATTCAGCACCTGGTATCCGGCTGGCCCAGGCGCAGGCAGAGCCTCCTTGAAATCGGTTGCGGCACGGGCATTTTTCTGGAAATGTTCTGGGAGTACGGCTTTGATATATACGGGTTGGACTCTTCACCGGATATGCTTCAAAAAGCCCGTGAAAAGCTGGGCAATAAGGCTGACCTTCACCTGGGCAACGCAGAGTGTCTACCCTTTGAGGATAATGAATTTGATTTCGTTGCCATGATTACAGTGCTGGAGTTCTGCAAGGACCAGCGGCAAGTGTTGGCTGAGGCCGGCCGGGTAGCCCGCAAAGGCTTACTGATCTGTTTTCTGAACAAAAACTCTCTGTATCATATTAGCCACAAACTCCTGCGGCTCCGGCAAAGAGACAAGCTCCTGGTGCGGGCCAGATGGCACTCATACAGGGAGATCAAGGCCCTGGTTCATGAGACTCTGGGCAACAAAAACACCTATGCCCGATCTGTTCTTGTGGGAACCAAAATCCTGTGGAAGGACAGGCATATCCTGAGGACGCTGAACAGAATGCTCTGGCCCCCGGTACTGGGGGCCTTTACAGGTCTGCGCGTGGACCTCATAGACAGAAAACCCCTTAAAACCCCTATTCCGGCCCCGGTAAAATCTGAAATCAAGGCCGGGTAGTACTTACTGCATACAGCCGCATAGCACTACAGCGATACTTTGTGTAAATTGTCGCCTTGGCCACCGGGGACAGGCACCCGGCACTTATTTTCCTAAGGAAGACTTACCACTACAGCGAAACTTATGATTGACCTGCGGGGACTGGCTCTCCCCGCACTTATTTTTTCCAATAAAACCAA
>PWSL01000414.1 GCA_003563255.1 Desulfonatronospira sp.
AGATCCCCAGTTCGATTTTCGATGAAATCATGGCCATGCCTTATCACATCTATGTCCTGGCCACAGCCGGTGTCAACATAGACCAGACCAGACCTCTGCAGTACGGCACTGCACTGACACTCATGTTCCTGGTTCTGGGACTGAACTTAGTCGCTATACTGGTACGGAACAAGATGCAGAGAAGGCTGTAGTGCTCATGGAGTCAACACTTTCTGAAAAAAAACACAGGAAGAAAATGATCCGGAAACAAGTTGGAGCAGGAAGCAAGGCTGGTCAAGGGCACGTCAACTGCCAGGGCCTGGAGAAGCAGATTAGGTTCAAGAGCAATGCCTGATGTTTCAGAAATGATACGCGAGGACAGGGAAAGATGATCGCGGTCATTTACACTTCTTCCCTGCTATGGGAAGTTTTTATATATATCTTTGCGGTGTAAAAAACGCAGCACTTCAATACAATTCCTGGTAATTTTAATACCCAGGCGATAATCGCCTATGCGAATCCGATAGTATTCCGAGTATCCCTGGATCTTCCGGATACTTTTCATGTCTTGCGGTGAATCAATCTGCTGTAATTTTTCTAAAATATCTACAAGACGTTTTTTAAGGCTTGCATTATGAATGATTCCGTCAAGATCTTTGCTGAATCCTTTGGTATAGAGAACCTTCATCTCTCACGCCTTGAGCCTGGCTAGTACACTTTCTTCAGAGACATATTCTCCGGTATCAGCTTCTTCCATAGCCAAGCCCAGCTTCATGTCTAAAATAGCTTCAGACACTGCTTCTTCCAGTAAATCCTTTCTTTCGGTCAATACCTCTGCAACAGCTTCTTTTATTATTTCCCTGAGATCATTTCTGGAGATATCCTTAATTTCCATGGGGTCAGACTCCTTGCACATTGAGGTGAAAAAAATGTGGTTATATTTGGGAGAATGGGGTTTAATTCTGCTTGTAACCTGTACTTCAAATTTTGTTCTGAAGCAAGTGAATTGGTAGCCATTCATGGGGTGTCGGAGCCATGCAAGGTTACCTGTCCGAAAAGCTGGTAAAGCCTTTCTTTTATACTGTCCCTCCAGGCAGGTATCTCATAAGTTACGCCACCTTCACATTTCGCGCTTGACGCAAAGTGTGAAGAAGTGCCGGGCGCTGGCTCCCCGTCTTTGCTGGAAGTTTATATTTTTGTGACAGGGTTTGCGGGATAGGTCATTAACCGTTAAAAACTTGCTTGAGTGGTAAAAGTTATTATTATTGATAGTAGGATTTTGGGTTATGAACTATGTATCAGGTGTGCATCAGTCAATGTGATTGTATTTTACCCATAATCCATAATTTACACAAATAAACTTTAAACCTGTCACAAGGAAAACCATATGTTTAGATTTGATAATAGTTATGCCGGGTTGCCGGAAAATTTTTATGCCAGGGTGGCAGCGGCCACGGTCCCCAGCCCCCGGCTCATCAAGTGGAACAGTGATCTGGCTGATGAATTAGGCTGGGAGAACTTGCAATATTCGGAAGAAGAGATTGCTGATTGCTTTTCCGGCAACAGGCAGCTGCCGGGTTCTGATCCCATTGCCCTGGCTTATGCCGGACATCAGTTCGGAAGCTTTGTGCCCAGCCTGGGAGACGGCAGGGCGCTTCTGCTGGGGGAAGTGGTAAATTCCAGGGGACAGCGTTTTGATCTGCAGCTTAAAGGCTCAGGCCGAACCCCTTTTTCCCGGGGCGGGGACGGCAAAGCCCCCCTGGGTCCGGTTTTGCGGGAATACCTGGTAAGTGAGGCCATGCATCACCTGGGCCTGCCCACATCCAGGTCCCTGGCAGCTGTTTTGACCGGCGAGCAGGTCTACCGGGACAAAGCCATGCCCGGAGCGGTCCTGACCCGGGTTGCTTCAAGTCATATCCGCATCGGCACCTTTGAGTATTTTGCTTCCAGGCAGGACCATGAAAGCCTGAAAACCCTTCTGGATTATACCATTCAAAGGCACTATCCCGAAATCAAAGGTGAACCAGACGCCCCTGTACTTTTTCTTGCAAAAGCAGGGCGGCTGCAGGCTGAACTGGTGAGCGGCTGGATGGCCCTGGGCTTTATCCATGGAGTTATGAATACAGACAACATGTCCGTGGCCGGAGAAACCATAGACTACGGACCGTGCGCCTTTATGGATGAGTTCAGCCATGACCGGGTGTACAGTTTTATCGACCAGGGCGGGCGATATGCATATTCCAACCAGATGCCCATAGTACTCTGGAATCTTTCCAGGCTGGGGGAATGTCTGCTGCCGCTCATGCCCCATGAGAGTAAAGAAGCTGTGCGCATTCTGGAAAATGAGCTGATGAGCACTCAGGAATTTCTGGAGGGCAGGGCCCATGAGAAAATGTGCTGCAAGCTGGGTATATTTGACCATTCCGGGGAGCAGGACAAAGAACTGGTCAAAGACTGGCTGCACTACCTGGAGAGGGAAAGGCTGGACTATACGCAAAGCTTCAGAAATCTTGCAGAGCTTTTAAACTCAGGGAGTTATCCAGGGTGGTTCAGTCCCGGTAATGAATTAAAGGATTTCTGTGACAGGTGGCGCAGAAGGATTATGCAGCAGGGACTGGACCCGGAAGAGATAAAAAACAGGATGAATGAGCACAATCCGGTGTTCATTCCTCGCAATCACAAGATTGAGGAGATAATTGAGGCCGCCAATATGGGCGATTTCAGCCTTTTTCATGAAATGAATGAGCTTCTGAAGAATCCTTACCTGGAGCAGGAGGGTTTCAAAAGCTATACTCTGCCTCCCCGGCCTGAAGAAGTGGTGGCCAACACTTTTTGTGGAACCTGAATCTGTGGTAAGCAATCAGGGGGTGCCGGAATCACGCCTCTGGCGTGACTGGGGACAGTCCCCGCGTAACCCTGGTGCGGAACAAGCTGCAGAGAATGCTGTAGTCAAGTATCTGTTTAGCGCTTTTAAGGAAAGCAGGGGACAGGCACTCCGGGACCCACTTAAGCATCATTTTGTGCTCAAAATGACTCGATTTCTGGGACAAGTGGGTCCCGGATGAGCCAGTCCCCATGCCATATGCAAAGCGCTAAACAGATACGTAGTCAAATGGAATATGGGTTTAAGAACTGTCTTGACCACAACAGGTTTTTATCTGCTTGAGGCAATTCAGCTTCTTCGCAGACCGGATTCCAATATTGATGGATGGTTTCTATCTGGTGATCCATGATGGTCTGAGCTTCTGTTTTTGACAGAAGAAACTGTTGTGCAGCATCTCTGCAAACATCTAACCGGCTGAAACGATTGTGTCCTGAAATCAACATGGCCTGGGTTGCCTCCTGTCCGGTGCGGAGTTGGGGGCAGATATCATATGCCGGTGTAAGACTTAAATGCGAACCGTCCCAGAAAGCGGCATGGTTACGGGCATGGTCGTCTGTGTTGCTGCACAGGACATTAAAAACCAGCCTGGAAAAAAGTTCACGCAACGTGGCTTTGGGCTTAGTGAAACGGTAGCGGACGATTTCCGCCAGGTCTTCGTAACTGGCATATCGAGCCATCATTTCGTCCAGTTCCAGAAGAGTCAAGGCGGAAATCATCCCTTTTCGCAGCCATCCGGTGTCACATTTCCGGCGATCAAAGCGTTGGACCAGGAGTACGTCTTTGCCCAGGGTTTTGACCAGCTTAACCCCGGCCACATCAATGCCGCAAAGAGCAGCCAGCCTCATGGCTATGAACTCTGCCTTTACCACAGGGAAAAAGTCGGTACTGCTTGAAAATTTTGCAATATATTTTGCATCGTCACTGTCCAACAGAGCCTTGGGGCGTGCTCCGCCCAAAGAGGTGCCGTGAATGAGCACCTTTTCCAGGTCCCAAGGCAGGGGCATGCCTTTTTCAACACGGTCAGCCGCTTCTAGAAGCTGCTCCAGCTTCGCCTGCCCGGCCATTCTGGGAACATATTCACTGGGCGAAGCTTGAAAGTCCACAGCACCGACTCTATCGGAGCCCGATTCCAGCATATAGGTCAACTCATCGATCCTGGCTGTGTCCGCGTCCTGGTTTTTTATGCCCAGCAAGCAGTTCATGATGACACGACGACCCCAGGCATCAGGCGATGCGTCACGCAGACTGCCGGGCATGGAAAGCCCCGGGGGCAAAGGCAGCACCCCGGGCTGCAGCGGCAATTCCGGCAGATAAATGGGAATGGCATCTTTTCTTTCCAGATAACTTCGTCCATAATTGAACTGGAGGCCCTGGGCTGATGGCGCCAGACGCCCATCTACTACAGGATGAGTTTGATTCGGAAGCCAGATCCAGACATAAACCTCATTCTGTGTATCGTTTTTTGAGCTTTTAGAAATCATCATTTGCTTTCATTCGGCGATTGCGGACAGCCCTGGGGAGTAGTGCCAATTTTTCTGATGCCTGCTTGCTTCGTTCCTGGATCTCGCTCATATCTGCCGAGAAAAGAGGCACGCCAACAATGGCCGCAACTTCAAGGGCTACTCCAAGTTCGACCCTGGGATCCCCTTTTTCTATACGATATAGCAGGTCTCGGGAAATACCGGCTCGTTCAGCCAGTTCCTGTGTCTTTATGCGCTTTTCGAGCCTGCCGGTTTTTATAAGCTTTGCAAGCAGGCTTATTGCCCGCAGGGTATAGCGTGAATACGTGCGTACCTTCATTTCGGTCTCCACCTCTAAATGTCTTATTTATAAGACCTGTAGCCATTTTTGTCTTATGTGTAGGACGTACTTTTTCAGAAGATAAAGAATACGTCAAGCCTGAAATTCATGGTTATTTCACATTTCGCGTTTGACGCAAAATGTGCAAAATTGGTCTCTTTATTCTTCAAAACCGTGTGTGCGGAGCACCTGTGTGAAGCCTGAAGGCTTCCCGTGCCTAAGAATTTTTTTTTTGGCACGGGCAACTTCGTTGCAGGC
>PWSL01000066.1 GCA_003563255.1 Desulfonatronospira sp.
TCCGGCGCAACTACGGCTGCACGCATTTCATGATCAGTCAGGACCACGGCGACCCATTTGCCGGGGATTCCCGGGAACGCTTTTACCCCCAGGGTGCCGCCCAGGAACTGACAAAGTCCCTGGAAGATGAAATTGATATAAAGATGATTCCCCTGCAGCAGATGGTCTATGTGGAGGACAAGGCCCAGTATTTCCCTGTAAGCCAGGTGGAGCCGGAGATGAAGACTAAGGAAATCTCCTCTGCCGAACTCAAGCGCCGCCTGGAATTCGACCTGGAAATCCCGGAATGGTTTTCATTCCCCGGCGTGGTCCAGGAGCTAAAAAAAGCCTATCCACCGCGGCACCGGCAGGGCTTTACCGTATTTATCACCGGTCTGTCCGGGGCCGGCAAGTCCACCCTGGCCAAGGTCCTTTACGTGCGCTTCATGGAAATGCGCGAGCGTCCGGTGACCCTGTTAGATGGAGACATCGTGCGCAAAAACCTGTCCAGCGAACTGGACTTTACCCGGGCCCACCGCAATCTCAATGTTCAGCGCATAGGCTTTGTGGCCTCGGAAATCACCAAGAACCGGGGCATCGCCATCTGCGCCCCCATTGCCCCTTATGAAGAATCCCGCAGCCTGGCCCGGGACATGATTACCCCTTACGGAGGCTTTGTGGAAATTTTCATGTCCACCCCCTTAGATATCTGCGAGCAAAGAGACCGCAAGGGCATCTATGCCAAGGCCAGGTCCGGGGCCATGAAAGGGGTGACCGGTATTGACGACCCTTATGAGCCCCCCAGGAACCCGGAAATAAACATTGACACCACCAACCTGACCCCCACTGAAGCCGCCCAGGAAGTCTTTCTCTTTCTGGAGGAGCAGGGATACATCAGGTAGCCTGCCATGCCGGGGGTACAGGTAATCGGCACAGGTCTGGGGTACGAAGACCTCACCGCCAGGCACTTAGAGATTATCCAGGATTCCCATGTCCTGGTGGGCGGACAGGAACAGCTGGACTGGTTCCCCGGGCACCCGGGCATCAAGCGCCGGATCACCTCCCCCTTAGAAGACCTGATCCAGGACATCCGCAACTGGATGCTGGACAGGCAGATTGCGGTCCTGGCCAGCGGCGATCCCTTATTTTACGGCATAGGCCGCCGGCTCATCCTGGACCTGGGAGCTGACCACCTGGAGGTCCATCCCAATATTTCAGTCATGGCCGGGGCCTTCGCCCGCATCAGGACGCCCTGGGATCAGGCCGCCTGGGTCAGCCTGCACGGCCGCAGCCACAGCCATCTGCTTGCAGCCTTAGACTCCGGCCGGCCTCTTTTTGTCTTTACTGATCCCAGAAACTCTCCAGCCAGGGCGGCCCAAATACTGGAGCAAAACAAAAGCAAAGGCTGGAGCATGTGCGTACTGGAAAGACTGGGCAGGCCGGACGAGCGCGTGCGCTGGTTTTCACCGGCAGAGGCTGCAGACGAAGAATTCATGGAGCCCAACGCCCTGATCCTTTTTCCAGCCCCTGAAAAACCTCAAGAGCCCCGGGTATTGACCCTGGGGACCCCTGATCATTTCTACCTGCACCAGCGGGGCATGATCACCAAGTCCGAAGTGCGGGCGGTATCCCTGGCCAAGCTGGGGCTTGAGCCGGGACACGTATTCTGGGATCTGGGCTCAGCCAGCGGTTCCATGGCCATTGAAGCAGCAATGTTCACCACCGGGGGACGCATAGTAGCCGTGGAAAAAGACCCGGAGCGCATCAGCCATATCCGGGAAAACATCAGACGTTTTCAGACCCCTGGAGTAGAGGTCCTGCAGATGGATCTGCCGGATGGCATCCAGGACCTGCCCCCGCCGGACCGGGTGTTCATCGGCGGAGGCGGAGAAGACCTGCCGGAAATCATCCGGCAGACATCCCGCATCCTTAAGCCCGGCGGACGCATAATACTCAACTTAGTGGTCTTTGAAACCCTGCACAAAGCAGTGGAGACATTAAACAGCCTGGATTTCAGCACCGAAGTTATCCAGGTCCAGATAAGCCGGGGCAGGCAAATGCCCGGAGGTGTCAGGCTCCAGGCCCAGAACCCGGTGTTTGTACTTTCAGCATTGCCCCGAAATGTTGAAGAGGCATAGGGCATGGAGCATAGGGCATGGAGCATGGAGCATGGGGCATAGGGCATGGGGCATAGGGCATGGGGCATGGGGCATGGGGCATGGGGCATGGGGCAGGTGGAGAAACACTGAGGAACAACGATAAAGCATCGGCTTTGCATCTTTAAACTCCAAGACAAAAGTTTAATCAAGACATAAAAACTGCCTCCTGCCCTCATTTTCAACCAGGGCACGGTACAGCTCCCCTCCTTGGCCAAGGAGGGGCCGGGGGTGGTTTTACAAAAAGCAACATTTTTTTAAACTGGAACACATAATACGTACATGACAAATTATCCGATAAAATTCGTAGGCGCCGGACCCGGCGACCCGGAACTCATCACCGTCAAGGGCTCCAGGGCCCTGCAGCAGGCCGACCTGATTATTTACGCCGGCTCCCTTGTGCCTGACGCAGTCCTGCACTGGGCTGGCCATGACGCCCGCAGGATCAGCAGCGCAGACATGCACCTGGAGGACATTGTTGACTCCATGACCCAGGCTCACTTTAATGGTCATCAGGTGGTACGCCTGCATTCCGGAGACCCCAGCCTGTACGGGGCCATTTTCGAACAGATAAGCGCCTTGGAAAAAGCCCGGGTTCCTTTTGAAATCATCCCGGGCGTCACTGCGGCCTTTGCCGCGGCAGCCTCCCTGCAGATAGAGTATACCCTGCCCGAAATCTGCCAGACCCTGATCCTGACCCGGGCCCAGGGCCGCACCCCGGTACCGGATTCCGAGCACCTGCAATCCCTGGCATCTCACAAGGCGGCCATGGCCATATATCTTTCCTCAGGCCTGGCTGAACAGGTACAGCCCATCCTGCAGGAAGCCTACGGACCCCGGGCCCGGGCAGCCATAGTCCACCGGGCCTCGCATCCGGACGAGAAGATAATCCGCACCACCGTATCTGACCTGGCCTGGCAGATGCAGGAACACGGCATAAAAGGCCAGGCCCTTATCATCATCGGAGCGGCACTGGAAGACAGCCCGCAGCGCCCCGCCTCCAGGCTTTATGACCCGCAGTTCACTCACGGATTTCGTAAAGGCCGGCAAAAAGATTAACATGCAGCCCCAAAATTTTATGGCCATCTGGGCGGTTACCAGTCAGGGCGCAAATATATGCCGCAAAGTCGCCAGGCAGTTTCCCGGTTCGCATGTCTACCTGGGCGACAAAGTAAAAAACCCGCCCCCAGAGGCTACACTTTTTCAGAGCCTGCAGCAGGCAGTAGAGGAAAAATTCGGCCTTTACCGCTCCCATGTATTTGTCATGGCTGCAGGGATTGCCGTCAGGATCATCGCCCCCCATGTAAATTCCAAACTTTCAGACCCGGCCGTACTGGTGGCTGACGACTCAGGAAATTTTGTCATAAGCCTTTTATCCGGCCACATGGGCGGAGCCAACACCCTGGCCCATCAGCTGTCCCGGGTACTGGGGGCGACCCCGGTAATCACCACAGCCACGGACAATGCCCGGGTGCCGGCCATTGACCAGACCGCCCGGCACCGGAATCTCTTCATGGAAAACCCCCAGGCTGTAAAGCAGGTGAGCATGGCCTTTCTGGCCAAAGAACAAGTTGACCGCTTTGACCCCGGAGGCTGGCTGGACAAGGAAGCTGGAGCCTGGACAAACACTCTTGCAGAGCCCCTCTTTACCCGGCATCCGGGGATAATGGTGCATCACGACATGACCCCGGTCCCGGAGCACATCCTGGTCCTTCGACCCAGAAACCTTTATGTGGGAGTCGGCTGCAACAGCGCCACATCCTTTGAGGAAATCCTGGAAGTCCTGCACACGGCATTTGATAAAAACCGCTTGAGTATTCAAAGCATAAACCTTCTGGCCACCATCCGGGAAAAGACCGGCGAACCAGGATTACTGCAGCTGTCAAAGCACCTGCAAAGGCCCTTGATCGGCATCACCAGGCACATCCTGGACCTGGTCCCGGACGTACCCAATCCTTCCCTGATGGTGCAAAGACACATGGGAGTAAAAAGCGTATGCGAAGCAGCAGCCATAATGGCAGCGGACAAAGGGACCCTGATGGTGCCCAAGATCAAGTCCGGCAACGTGACCGTGGCCGTGGCGTCCTGTACATAGTAGGCATCGGCCCCGGCCATGTCTCCCATATGACCCCGGCGGCTCAGCAGGCCCTGCAGGAGGCTCAGGCCGTGTTCGGATATACTACATACATAGACCTGGTGCGTCCCCTGGTGGAGGACAAAAAAATCGTTTCCACCGGCATGCGCCAGGAGGTGGACCGGGTGCGCAGGGCCCTGCAGGCTGCGCGTCAAGGCTCGGTATGCGCCCTGGTCTGCAGCGGCGATCCGGGTATTTACGCCCTGGCCGGGCTGGTATTTGAAATGTGCCGGGAAAACAGCATCCCCATAGGCGACAGCAAAGACAGCCTGAAGCTGGAAGTCATTCCCGGAGTCCCGGCCCTGGGGGCCGGCAGCGCTTTGCTGGGCTCGCCCCTGATGACCGATTTCGCCTGCATCAGCTTAAGCGATCTTCTGACTCCCTGGGAAGCCATTGAAAAACGTATCCAGGCTGCAGCCTGGGGGGATTTCGTCATTGTTTTCTACAATCCCAGGAGCAAAAAAAGAAACTGGCAGCTGGAAACCGCCAGGAAACTTATCCTGGAGCACCGCTCCCCCGGAACACCGGTGGGCCTGGTCACATCCGCCACCCGCGACGAAGAATCCGTAAGCCTTTGCACCCTGGATTCCCTGGACTGCAACCATGTGGGCATGCAGACCACTGTCTTCATCGGCAA
>PWSL01000003.1 GCA_003563255.1 Desulfonatronospira sp.
TTCACCGGGCAGGCAGATTGACACAGATAAAAGAGATTGAAGAAGCATGTTTTTTCCTTGCGGGAATAAGACCCCAGTTGAATCCTTTCAGGGCAGCTGTCGCTGCATTCAATCACGCCACCGGCGTGACAGGACCCGCAAGGAAAAGGCATCAGCCGCTTGCGCGGCGGGGGAGCACTTGAGCTTAGTGTCCAAAAATGAAACAGTCCCAGTGCCAAGTGCTGAACCCCCGTCATTGCTCAAATTTTTCTTGTTTTTTGTGACAGGGTCTCAGGAGTAAGCCACTAAACAGAGTGTGCAAAGCCACCCGGATATAATAAGGTGCTTTTATCAAGACCTGCTCAACCAGTCAGCAGGATTAATAGCTTTTTGCTTAAAACGCAATTCAAAATATATGCCATGGGTGTTGATATCGGGGTAGTATCCGGCGGATCCTATGGTTTCACCCTGCTCTACGTCCTGGCCGATGGCAAGAGGGCTTTCGGCCAGGTAAGCGTATAGCGAGTAGTAGCCATCCCCATGAAAAATTATAACCACTCTGCCAAAGCCGCGCAAGGTGTCATTGTGCACCACCCTGCCCCAGGAGATGGCCGTGACAGGCGTCTTTTCCTCCAGGGCCATGCTGATGCCGTTATGGGGCGGACTGTCCGCCGGGTTGTAGGAAGTTTTTATTTCCCCCCGGGCCGGCCAGGGCAGGTGACCCTTCAGTCTCTGGAAGTCCCTTTCTGTGGCTAATTTGAGCCTGTAGTCAAGGGACTCGATGACATCCATGATTTCTTGCACCATTTCTTCCCTGGCCAGTTTTTCAGCCCTTATTTCCTGCAGTTCCCGGACAAAGCTCAGCTTTTTCTCCAGCAGGCGGTTTTTCAGGGTATTGACCTGATCCAGCTGGGACTCAAATTCTTCCTTGGCGTTTTGCAGTTCAGCCAACCTGACAGTTATCCGTCCGGACTGGATTTGAAGTTGGGCCAGGGTCAGGTTCAGCTCCATATAAATAGCCTGCAGCCAGTTTATATGACGATCCATCTGAGCCCAGTCATCCATCTGAGCCAGGCCCTGGCTTTGGCTTTCCAGGTATATGGGCCACAAATCAGCCAGAAGTTCCTGGACCCTGCCCCGGGTTGCTTCCCTTTGACGATGTAAATCCTGGTATTCATTGAATATTTCTGCTTCCCTGGACTGCAGGTCGGCTAGTTTTTGTTCCTGACTCTCCAGGCCCCGGGATATTTCATCCAGCCTGTCTTCGGTCTCGGCCAGCCTGGAGTAAACCTCTCTTTCCCTTGAGCTCAGCCTTTCCAGAGTTCTTTTGTGCTGGGTTACTTCTTCCCTGCGGGACTCTATCTCGGACTCGATATCGTCTGGGGGGGAGGGCTGCACAGGATTCGGCCAGAAAATAAAAAGGCATACCGGAAAAATGACTGACTGGATAAATAATCGAAAAGCTCCGGGCTTTTGTTTATACTGCATCAAAGAAATATTTACCTGATAGACGTTTATAAGTATTTGCCGAGAGGGCAATGGGTGCAAAGGGGAGTGGTTTTGCGGCACCATTCTTTGCCGGTTCGCACCAGCAGAGCGTGATATTCGTTGTAAAGTGCCACATCCACCGGCAAACGGTCCATGAAAAAATCTCTCAGTTCATGGTATTCGATGTCTTCCTGCACCAGGAAATGCCGGTTAAGTATCCGCCTGGTATAGGCGTCAACTACAAAACTGGGCTGGTTCAGGGCGTACAGCAGGATGCTGTCGGCTGTTTCAGGGCCGATACCCTTGACTCCCAGGAGCTTGTCTCTGAGTTTTTCCATGTCCATGTGGGCCAGGGCGGACAAATCATAACTGCATTCCCTGCGCATAAATTCCAGAAAGTTCTTTAGCCTGTGGGCCTTTACTTTGAAATATCCCGAAGGCCTGATAAGTTCCGCCAGATGCTCCTCGTCCAGGGCGGCCATTTTTTCGGGGTGCAGCAGTTCCTGGTCCGACAGGTTCTGGATGGCCTTCTGAACGTTGGACCAATTGGTGTTCTGAGTGAGAACAGCTCCCACACAGACTTCAAAAGGGGTCTTACCGGGCCACCAGCGGCTTGGTCCCAGAGCCTGGAACAGGCTGTCATAATAGTTCATCAACAAGGTTTCGCTGCTCATGGATCTCTTTTGCGCCGGCCCAGACCAGGGCTGACCATTCCTGCATTGTAAGGCGAACGGGGCGGCCAAGGCCCAGTTCCTGGTAGCGCTTTTCCACTCCCGGGGCCTGTTCTGTGAGGATTCCCGAGAGGATTAGAATACCTGAATCGTCCAGGCGTCTGATTATTTCCGGGGCCATTTGATTCAAGGTGGAGGAAAGGATGTTGCCCAGGATAAGGTCGAATTTCCGGCTGCCCGAAAGGTCTTCAAGGCCTCCCAGCCGGGCCTGGAAAAGCTCCTGAACCTGGTTGGTGTCAATGTTTTCCAGAGCGTTGTCCACCGCAACAGGGTCAATGTCAAGGCCCAGACCCTTCATTCCAAGCCTGGCGCAGGCAATGCCCAGAATGCCGGACCCGGTTCCCAGGTCCAGAAAATTTTGCCCGCTTCGTAAAACCCCCTTGTCCCACAAACGGGATACAGCCTGCAGGCACAGGTGGGTGGTGGCATGGTGACCGGTGCCGAAAGCCATTTTTGGAGTGATGATTATGGGGATTTCAGATCTCTTTTCATGCTGCAGCCATTCCGGCAACACGACGAACCTGCGGTCTACTTCAATGGGGGTGAAAAAGTGCTTCCAGGCATTATTCCAGTCCTGCGGGGGCACGGTCTCTTCCAGGATTTCCAGTCCGGGGCATAAGGCCAGGGCCATTTCCCTGAATTGCCGTGCACCGTTCTCCTGGTGATAATAGATGGTCAGAATCATAGATTCCCGGGATAATTCTTCTTCTTCCCAGCCCCATGAAATGTGCTCATAAACCAGGGCTTCAAATAAGTCCCTGTCCTGAATCTTTACCTTGAACTGGAGCTTATGCATATCTTTCCACTATCCGGCCCACATTCAACTCCGGAACAGGCCTGGCCATTAGCTTTTCATGCATGAGCATGTGATGTTTTATCTCCCACATTTCTTGGGGGGAAACTCTTGCAGGGGCCAGTATTTCCTGCTGCAGCGCCTGAGAATATCTGCGCAGGGAATCACCAGTAAGCCAGATCCGGCGCAACCATTGTGGGGTAAGGTCCAGGCGCTGCTCTGAATTTGTGGGAAGCACTGCGATCTGTGAAGGCTGAGGACGGCTCATATGTAATGCTCAGTATTGTGAAAGTACCTGTTCCAGGGCCTGGGCAAAGTCCTCCAGGTCCTGCCGTGGTATTATCAGTGGAGGCAGGAGCCGTAATACTGTTTCCTGGGTCAGGTTGAGTACAAAACCCATTTCCAGCAGAGCGCTCCAGACCTCTTTGCCGGGACACTGCAGGTCTATGCCCAGCATCAGTCCTCTGCCCCTTATTTCCCTGATGGTGCCGGGGCACTTGTCTCTTATCTCCTGAAACCGCTGCATGGCCCATTCCCCGGTTTCTCGACTGTAATGCACCAGGTTGTCGCGCTGGATTATCTCCAGGGACTTGATGGCGGCGGCAGAGGGCAGTCCTCCACCTCCAAATGTGGTGCCGTGGCTGCCGGGGCCAAAGGCCCGGGAAATATCTTCACTGACAACCAGGGCCCCCATGGGCAGTCCTGCAGCCAGGGCCTTGGAAGACGTGAACATGTCGGGATGCAGTCCGTCTTCTCCATGGGCCCACATGGTGCCGGTCCGTCCCAGGCCGGTCTGAACCTCGTCCACTATGAGAAGCACCCCGTTATTTTGCTGCAATTTCTTGATTCCAGCCTTGAATTCCGGGCTTAACAGCCTGATGCCGCCCTCGCCCTGGATGCATTCGACCATGATGGCCGCGGTATTATTATTGACTGCTTCCTGCAGGGCCCGGAGGTCATTCAAAGGGACATGCCTGAAGCCTTGAGGCAGTGGGGCAAAGCCCTCTTTTATCTTGTCCTGGCCCGTGGCGGTCATGGTGGCCAGGGTGCGGCCGTGGAAGGAACCATCAAAACAGATAATTTCATGCCGGTTTTGGCCCTGTACATGGTGCATGTAGCGCCTGGTGATCTTGATGGCGGCCTCGTTGGCCTCTGCTCCGGAGTTGCAGAAGAAAACCCTGTCCAGGTTGCAGGTTGCTACCAGTTTTTCCGCCAGCAGGACCTGTTCTTCCTGAAAAAAAAGGTTGCTGGTGTGGATAAGCTTGCGCGCCTGGGAACAGATAGCTTCCACGATCTCGGGGTGGCTGTGACCCAGGTTGCAAACCGAGATGCCCGCCAGGAGATCCACGTACTCACGGCCTGAGAAGTCGCGCAGCCTGCAGCCGGAGGCGGTCTGGACCGCCAGGGGATAGCGGGCGTAGTTGGGACACAGGTATTTACCTGTTCTGTATTCCAGGGTTTTATCGTCCATTGGTTGCACTCCTTAATACTACAGCGACACTTTGTGTAAATTATCGCCTCTGCCATCGGGGACAGGCACTTTTGCCGACCTCAAACCGTAAAACGGCCGTAACCATTCAGGGGGTCCTCGGTTGTGGCTAATGGCACAAGGCCAGGGGACTGTCCCCGCTAAGTAATGATTATGCAGCTTCACAACATTTCGCGTCTGTACTTTTTGTATTTGTGCAGGAAAAGTATCGCGGGGACTGTTCCCCTGGCCGGTACCTGCCCCCTGAATGGTTACAAACGGCCGGACTATCCGGCGGCAAAAGAGCCAGTCCCCTTCCAGCTTAAAGAAAGTGTTTATTGTTCCCACGCTCCGCGTGGGAACATTCTTCGGACGCTCCGCGTCCAAAATGATCCAGCACTCACTTTTGAATACTATTATTTACCTGGTACTTCTCCATTGTCAAAA
>PWSL01000419.1 GCA_003563255.1 Desulfonatronospira sp.
TACACCATTGCAGCCACAAGGGCTGCATAGACTGCCACCAGGGCCAAAGCAGCCGTCCTGAAGCTTTCCAGGGAACCAAGTAATCTTTGCATATGCCCTCTCCTGTTAAATAGCCTTGTTCTGCGTCTTCTTTCCACCTGCCGGGATCAATACTTGTAATCCGGCCAGGGCGCAACTTTTTTAGTATCAGGCAATGATGTCCACCTGATGCATGCCGCGGACACTGTTTATAAGAAAGACTCTGGGGCTGTCCAGTACTTCCTGGATGCTCAGCACACTTTCGCGGATGGTGCCCTGTTCCAGCATAATCGAGCGGTACACCCCGGGCAGCAGGCCGCAGCTTACCGGCGGAGTAAGAAGTTCACCGTTTTTTTCTACGGCTATGTTGGCTATAGTGGATTCGGTGACCTGGCCCCGGTCGTTGTATAGAAGCACGTCCCGGCAGCCTGGCCTGGTTCTTAAGGCCTGATTGTAAACTTCCCTGTTGGTGGTCTTGTGATACAAAAACCTGTTGCCCGGATCCACCGGCGAGGCGGCCAGGGGCAAGTGGGAAAAACCGGGGTTCTGTGGATCCAGCTTGACCGCCTGCACCTTCACCTCACCACTTCTGGAAACAAGCAGGCGGATCTTGTGCGGCTGCTGGGGCAGGGCAGCACTCAGATCCTGCAACTCACTGTGCACGCGCTGCAGGTCAAGGGGAAAATCAAAGTATTCTGCAGATTCCTGCAGGCGCTTCAGGTGCCTGTTTAAATAGGGAAAGCCTGCTTCCGGCTGCCATAAAAGGCTTTCAAGAAGGTCAAAGCCGGTGCCGGGAGTGGACAGAACCCTGGCCTTGACCCGGGACTCGCTCATCTCCATGTCGGTCCTGGAGTCCCAGACAATGCCCCCGCCTATCCCATACTCGGCCATGCTGCGCATCTTGTCCAGGAGCAGAGTGCGGATGGCCACGTTGAACTGAGCCTGCCTTCCGGGTGCCATATAGCCCAAGGCCCCGGTGTAGATGCGTCTGGGAGCGTTTTCCAGGGCCGAGATAATTTCCATGGTCTTGATCTTGGGGGCCCCGGTAATAGAGGCCGGAGGAAAAAGAGCCCTGAAGATCTCGTTCAGGTTTGCTGAAGTGCTGCACTCAACCAGGGAGGTCATTTGCCACACGTCAAAATATTTTTCCACGGAAAAGAGCTGCGGCACATGCACGCTTCCCGGATGGGCTATGCGGCCCATGTCGTTTCGGACCATGTCCACTATCATGACGTTTTCGGCCCTGTCTTTTTCCGATTTTTCAAGCTCCCGGGCCGCATGCCGGTCCTGGATGTTGTCCAGACCCCTGGCAACGGTGCCTTTCATGGGCCTGGATCTGAGGGTCTGGCCCTTGAGGGTGAAAAACATCTCCGGGGAAAAGCTGCACAGGGCGAACTCTCCGGTATCAATAAAGGCTGCGTATGGAGGATCCTGAGAGCGGCAGATGGTGCAGAAGATGTCCAGAGGATCCAGGGAGCAGTCGGCTCTCAGCCTGTAGGTAAAATTGACCTGATATGTGTCCCCGGTGCGGATATGTTCCCGGATACGGGCCAGGGCCCGGGAGTACTCCCCTGGAGTTACTGAAGGCCGCCAGCCCAGACCTTCCAGTGATACTCCGGCCCCGGGAGGGGCAAGGGCGGTGGGACGCATGTCTGAAAAAAGCCCGAACCATACCAGAGGGAAACCGGAAGTGTCCTCGGTCACCTGAAAGTAGGAATCAAAGGCCGGGGCCGCTTCATAGGAAACAAATCCAGCGGCATAAAGCCCCTTTTTTTCCACTGCCTGTATGACCTGTTGCAGGGTGGGCCGAACCTGCTGCAAGGTGTCGGCCCGGATTACAACTTGAAGTCCTGAAAAACCAAGCAGATGGCCTGAACCGGAATGTCTCACCAGGGCTGCCGGGGGGGTGGGTAAAGCGGCTTCACAATATCCCGGCACTACTTGCGGCTGCATACAGTACTGACCTAGCCGATTTTGAATATGGAAGAGCCGTGAAACTGTATGTCCAGGACTTCATACTCGATTTTGCCTTTCGGAGCATGTACCACGGTTTCATCCCCCACCTGCCTGCCGATAAGGGCACGTGCCAGCGGGGAAAATACGGACAGGGAGTCTTTGACATAGTCAGTCTCGTCGGGTCCCAGCAGGGTGTATTTTCTGACTTCGCCGGAATCCACGTTTTCTATTTCCACGGTCGCACCGTAGCAGACCTTATCGCCGTCCATGGTATTGAGGTCTATGACGTTGAACATGGGCATACGTGACGTTATCTGGGCTATCTTGGCCTCCAGCAGGCCCTGGCGCTCCCTGGCAGCGTCGTAGCCGGCGTTTTCCTTGAGGTCGCCTTCCTCGCGGGCTTCTTTGATGGCCTGTATTACTTCCGGCCGTTCGGCCTGCAATTGTTCCAGATCTTTCTTAAGCCTTGCAAAACCTTCCTCTGAAATGGGGATGCTGTCGCTCATAACTGAAATCTCTCACTATTTTGGAGGTTAAAAATAATATAATCCCGCACCCGCTCCAGTTGCCCTTGTTTTAACCGTTGCTGTTCAGGACGGTTTACTTGAGAGCATTAAAGCGGGTACGGGATTACCATGGGACAGATTTGCTGTCCTGATGCTGCAGCAGGACAGCAGTCCAGTCAAATGCAGCGGTCTATCCAGAGTTATATTTATGTTATCCCGGTTTTCCGGTCAAGCACAAGGTAGATAAAAGGTAACCATTCAGGGGGGCCTCGGTGGTGATTGCTGGCACAAGGCCTGGAGACTGTCCCTGGCTGAGTACTAATGTGCAGGTTCACACCACTTAGGCGCTTAGCACAAATATCGAAACAACATGTTGTTTCAGTTTCAAAGAAAGCCAGAAGGTTTTGCCCACGGAACACACGGAAGGGCACGGAAGTTTTAAAGCGTTACGAAGCAACGCATATTCCGTGAAATTCCGTGTGTTCCGTGGGCAGTCTCTTTTGCCCCGAAGGGGCCTCTTTTTTTCGCGCTGGGTCACTGGGTCAGAAAAATCAAGAAATAATTGAGCCATGGCAGGGGTTCAGCGCATGGCACTGGGACTGTCCCCGCTATGAACAAACCAGGTCAAAGGCAACCAGTTTTGCGAATGAGAGATTTCAGTAACCAATAAAATATTGTCGCGGGGACTGTCCCAATTGGGATAAGAGCACTGCTTTTTCTTGGGTTGCGGGCATAGCCAGCGTTAGGATATAAACAACATAAACAAGGTGTTGTCAAAATCTTTTTGGCTCAAAACCGATATTGGAAAATGCCTCAAGAATTGCTAAAATACAAACTCGATAAAAGTTCTTGTCCCCGGACACAGGTTTTTTTCGGGACAGATCCCGGTCATGCTGGAGGGCTTTGAACAGATACCAAAAAAGCAGTAAAGACAAAAAAGGAGGTTTTTATCCATGCAGAAGAAGATTGCCAGGGTTCAGGTGGAATGCGTCCAGGGCGACATTGCCTCCCAGGAAGACATAACCGCAGTGGTAAATGCGGCCAACTCGCAGCTGAGGCCCGGCGGAGGCGTGGCCGGGGCCCTGCACCAGAAGGCCGGTCCCGGACTGGAAGAAGAATGCCGCCCCCTAGCGCCCATAAGGCCTGGAGAGGCGGTGCTTACCGGGGGACACAACCTGCCCAACAGGTACGTTATTCATTGCCTGGGGCCTGTTTACGGTGTGGACCGGCCCGAGGACGAACTACTGGCCAGGTGCTACAAAAGAGCCTTGAGCCTAGCTGAAGAGCACCATGTGGACTCCATAGCCTTTCCGGCCATTTCTTCGGGGGCCTTTGGTTTTCCCCTGGACAAGGCGGCGCAGGTGGCATTAAAAACAATTGCTGACGCGGCCACTGGACTGCGCCAGGTAAAAAAGATCAGGTTCGTCCTTTTCAGCCAGGAACAGAAGCAGGTGTTTGAACAGGCCCTGAGCAGCATCGAAAGCACGTAAAACCCAGTGAGGACTTAAATGCCACAGGAAAAAACATACCTACAAAAGGCCATGGACAACCTTTACGCTGCCCTGAGAGAGCAGCAGTCCGCAGACCCGGAATTGCGCAACAGGATTCAAAAATCAATCAATACCACTCAGTCGGCCCTGGATCTGGCCAAAGAGCGGGAAAAAGGCCGGGCCGGGGCTGCCGGGGTGGATGATGACGATCCCTGGCTGGGCTGATTTTTTCAGCCGGGGTCAAGTCCTGAACAGGGCCTGGATTCTTTTTTCCAGGTCCTTCAGCCTGTCCTGGTGGGGCTGTGCAGCATCCAGGACATGAATGCGCAGGCTCTGGTCAACAAGCTGTACTGAGGCGGTACCGGGAAGCAGGCTGACCACCCAGACAAAAAGCACCCTGGCAGTGGGATGTTCAAGCCGGACCCTGTGCATGATTATGCCGGTCTTAAGCGGCATTGACGGCCTGAAGGCCCTGGAGGTGACATCAAGGCCTCCCAGCAGGGACAGGTGCAAAAAGAAAGGGATAAAAGCAGGAAGGCCCGGCAGCCGGAGGTTCTGCCCGGGCACAAGGAACATGCTGCTCACCGCCGCTGCAAGGACGAAGAACAGCCCCAGGGGCCAGTCCTGCAAACTGCCTCCGGCCAGGCCCCACCAGACAACCCCGAAAAGGACCAGGCGAAAGGCAAAGCACCGTGCCCCGGCAAGGAAGCCCTGCCGGGGACGCCTTTGTACCTGATTCTTCGATCCGCTCCAGGTCCTTGTATCCCGCCTTTCTTTCATCAGATCATCATCCCCAAGCCTGCGAGAAGCAGGGTCAGAACTACAAATAAAAATCCGGCCACAGGCCACTGCCTGAGCCTGAATTCAATGCTGCAGGGGGTTTCCATGCTTTTGCGGCCGTAAATATATCTGTCCAGCATGTATA
>PWSL01000520.1 GCA_003563255.1 Desulfonatronospira sp.
AACCTGTCTCAATTGGGGACAGGCACTTTTGCCGTTTGAAAACTTGCAATTGAACAAAAAATCAGGCGGCAAAAGAGCCAGTCCCCGGAGGTCAATATATAAGTTTCGCTGTAGTGTTATCTTGACATCAGCTAAAAAAAAGTGCGGGGAGAGCCAGTCCCCATGCCATATGTAAAGCGCTAAACAGATACTGAAAAAGGGCCTGGATGTCAGGGAGACATCTTTTCATTTGTGCCTTGACTCAAGGCGGCAACCGGTTCAAAAATTTGTCCCCCCAGGACTTGACATGCCTTTGGTCTATGGCTGCCATGCATATTGGATTGCTGCACCGGATGCGAGCGGTCCAGGAGCAGGGTGCACAGTCTGCAGGTGTTTTGAGGACCTGGATTCCCTCCGGCCGCCACACCGAGACCGGGGTGGGTCCAAACAGGACCAGGCCTGGTTTTTTAAACATAGCTCCCAGGTGCATGGGACCGGAGTCGTTGCCGAGCATCAGGCAGGCCTCGAGGACAAGGTTCTGCAGTTCTTTGAGGCTTGTGCATCTGGCCTGCTGCAGGTCCCCGGGGATTTGCAGATGTTCTTCGGCAGGTCCAAGCACCACTACTGCTGAAAATCCCTCTTGTTCAAAATACCTGGCGGTATCCAGGAATCTTTCCAGAGGCCAGTTTTTTGCAGGGTTGCCTGACCCTGGAAAAAGAAGGACCTTTCTCCCGGCTGTATGCCTGCCGAACAGGTTGATCCAGTCCAGATGCCAGTCCTTTTTGTAGGAAATACCCAGTTCATTTAGACTGTTGATATAGCTCCTTCTTACATGCCTGTGTTCGCCGGGCTGTACTGCCTTCAGAAACAACAGTTCATGAAAGGATCCGGGAATGGTGACCCTGTCCAGTCCGAACCAGAAAACCTTGAACCCATCCAGTGTTTCCGGCCAGCGTGTACTGCTGTAAAGTCCGTCCAAGGCCGATATATAAGCAGAGTGAAGCTTTTTTATACCTATGGGGCCGAGCCACGGTAAAAAGGCATCTTTGCCGTGCCAGTACACCTGTGCTTCGGGGAACTGAGCCCTGATGGACAGAAAAACGGGCCATGCCAGAAGAAAGTCCCCCAAAGCACCCTTGTGCGCCAATATGATATTGCCATAAGTAATATTTTGCATTAAAGACCTTCATGAATACCTTATAGTGACTTATTCCTGCTATCCTGTCAAAAAAATGAAGACAGTTTGCACCACAAAGGCACATATTTCACAGAACCGTGAACCTGGAACTTTCAACCCTCAAGCATATCTTTCAAACCTGTAAACCAGCTAATACCTCTGGTGTCGGCATGTCAATTTACAAGCACTGTCCATCCTGCGGGAACCCGGTTGCAATGTACCGCAATCCGTTTCCCACCGTGGATACCATTATTCATTTCCCTCCAGGCAGAATCGTCCTGGTGGAGAGGAAAAATCCTCCACCTGGATGGGCCCTTCCAGGTGGATTCGTGGATTACGGAGAAACCGTGGAGGCCGCAGCAGTGCGGGAAGTCCTGGAGGAAACCGGACTCAAAGTGACCTTGACGGATCTTCTGGGAGTCTATTCCCACCCGGATCGTGATCCCAGGCAGCACAACATGAGCGTGGTTTTTGTGGCTCATGTCGAAGCCGGGCAGGAGTTGTCCCCTGGGGACGACGCCGACAGTGCCGGTATCTTTGATCTGCAGGACTTGCCGGAACTGGCCTTTGATCACCGTAAGATTATTAATGATTTTGTCTACAGGCTGAAAAGGCTGAAGTGAGAAGTACATGTATATATGCATAGACTTAGGTGGCAGCAATCTACGGGGGACATGGATGGATGCGGCCGGGAACTGCGGAGAGGCGCTCAACATGCCCAGGCCCAGGGATTTGGAAGGTACCAGGCGTATGCTGACAGGGCTGATTCAACAGTTGATGCAGCGGGCTCCAGGAAAAGTTGAAAATATCGGCCTGGCCAGTGCAGGCCCTCTGAACCTGAATCAGGGCGTATACTTCACCCCCACCAACATGCCTGAGCTAAAGGACTTTGACCTGTCCGGGTTCATCTCCGGGATATTCGGTAAGAGGCCTTTTCTGGAGAACGACGCCCAGGCCGCAGCCCTTGGAGAGATTTATAAGGGGTGCCTGGCTGGGGAAAAAGATGCCCTGGTCTTTACCCTGGGAACAGGGCTTGGGTCGGGTGTTATATTTGACGGGAATGTATGGAGGGGCAAACTGGATGCGGGTCCTGAACTGGGACATATATTCATGGGGCCCAATCACGGGATGCGCTGCGGTTGCGGCCAGGTCGGCTGCGCCGAGACCTGGCTCAGAGCATCGGCGATAAAGGATCTGGCAGGACGGAACAGGCTGGCTCTGCAGGGCCTGAAAGAGCTTGACACCTACCTGGAACAAGGGGATGAAAGAGCTCTCAAGACCATGAGGCAGTATGGCAGGAGGCTTGGTCTGTATCTGAGCCAGATGGTTTCCATATTCGGAATTAAAAATATTGGTATCAGCGGGGGCCTGAGCAGGCTTGCTCCTTATTTCAGGGAACAGGTTCAGGAAAGTATCCGGTTCAGGCTTGCATCCAGACCATGGCTGGTTCCAGCCAGTGTTGAGTTCTCCAGGGACCCTCAGATGAGCGCATTGTGGGGCATGGGTTACTTGATGCGCGGATCTGAGTTTTAAGCAGAATTTTTTTAGTTTGCTTTTTCATACCATTATGGTGTAACTTGTAATCGATTTTGTTGACCAGTTTCTGGTCAGCGCTTTTCAGTAAAACAGGGGGAGAGCGTCCCCCTTCCGGTCTGGAAGCCATGTCAGGCTTTTTCCGCGACCCTGCGCGGAAAAAGAGGCCCCTTCGTGGCAGCATTCGAAAAAGGAAGGGAGCTTATACAACCACCCCCGGGCTTAAGAAGTATGGGCGTGTGGGAGTATGGGAGTATGGGAGTATGGGAGTATGGGAGTATGGGCGTCAAAATATCTTTACACCCACACATGGATACCCCCATACACCCATACTTTCTTCCTAAGGGAGGGGAGTTTACGCCGTGCCCGTGATCCTACCTAAGGGGCAGGATGTCAGAAAAAGTTACCAACATGTTTGTTTGAAATTTGTGCTAAGCGCCTGAACATAATCCATCCGCCTAGATCTTGTTGAGGAATTATGGAGTTTGTACCTGATATTTGTTTTGTGGCTTCTGAAATCTACCCGTTTTCTAAAACCGGGGGACTTGCCGATGTGATGGGAATTCTGCCCCTTACGCTGCACAAAATGGGCTACAAGGTCAGCGTTATTACTCCTTTATACGGCCGAATTTCTACCAGTGCATACAATCCCAGGCTGGTGTACGAAGACATTAATGTAGGTTACCCTTGGCCAGGTGTTACCGCAGATGTACTCCGCGCCGATTTCAAGGGCATGCCGGTTTACTTTCTGGACAGGGGAGAGTACTTTGACCGCAGGTATCACTATTGTACTTACAAGGGTGATTACTTTGACAATTGCGAGCGCTTCATTTTTTTCTGCCGGGCAGCCATGGCCCTGATTAAGGCCATTGGAAAAGCACCCAGGATAGTACATTCCCACGACTGGCACGCAGCCCTGATGAGCCCCTATATTTACTACCAGCGCCGGACGGACACATACTGGAAAAATACATCCACGGTCTTCACCATACACAACCTGGCTTTCCAGGGACGTTTTTCCGTGCGGCTTTTCTGGGATTGCGGTCTGCCATACGAGGCCTGGGGCATGGAGGGTGTTGAATTTTATGACTCCTTCAACCTCCTCAAGGGTGGAATTACTTACTCAGACAAAATAACAACCGTCAGTCCTTCTTACGCCGAAGAAATCCTGACTCCTGAATTCGGATGCGGACTGGAAAATGTGCTGCAGAAACGCAGCAAAGACCTGGTGGGTATTTTAAATGGTTCCGACTATGAAGTCTGGGATCCTTCAAGGGACAGGTACCTGGCTGCGGGTTACTCTTCAAGCGATCTTTATGGCAAGCAGGCATGCAAAAAAGAACTTCTGGATCAATTGTGTCTTTCTGAAAAACTGCTTTACAGGCCTGTTTTAGGCTTTATCGGCAGGTTTCGCAGCCAGAAAGGGATCGACCTTTTGACTGAAATCATACCCGACATTGTACGCCAGGATGTGGGGGTGGTATTACTGGGTGAAGGGGATGCAGAGTACGAAGCCAAGCTCATGAACCTGGTGGAGGCGTACCATGGGCATGTAGCAGGTATTGTTGGCTATACAGAGGAAATGGCCCACAAAATCCAGGCCGGCACGGATATTTTTCTGATGCCTTCCAGGTACGAGCCCTGCGGTTTGACACAGATGTACAGCCTGCGCTACGGCACACCTCCGGTGGCCACGGCGGTTGGAGGGCTCAAAGATACAATAGTTCCTTATCCTGCAGAACATTCTACTGGTTTTGTATTTCCGGAACCAACCACCAAAGCTTTTTGGAATGCAATTCAAAATGCTCTTGTTTTGTACCAGGACACTGAGTCCTGGAAGAAAATGGTTGTCAGGGGCATGCAGACTGATTTTTCATGGACAAAGTCAGCCAGGGAATATGTTGAACTCTATAAACAAATTGGTTACGTGCTTGATGAAGAGGTGTAATTTTTTGTTTTCTAACGCGGGCTTTGCCCGCAACCCAGATAAGAAAAGAGTTTTTAGCCCACCCCAGTAAAATGGGAAGAAATTTTACGGGGCAGGCAGATCACGCCCAGTGAAATCCGTCCCAGTGAAACCCCCTTTGGGGAGTCCCAAGGGACTGTTTCACGGGATAAACTGCGCTGAGACTTCGTCTATTTCACCGGGCAGGCAGATTGACACAGATA
>PWSL01000307.1 GCA_003563255.1 Desulfonatronospira sp.
AGGAGGAGCTATAATGCAGGATACGCAGGGAAAAATTAAGTCACAACACCTGAGACGCAGCGCCTATCTGTACGTGAGACAGTCTACTCTGCGGCAGGTGGTGGAAAACACTGAGAGTACAAAGCGTCAATACGCCCTTCGCCAGCGTGCTGTGCCTTGGATGGACCCTGGAGCAACTTGTGGTCGTTGACAATGATCTGGGCCAATCATGAGCCTCAGCAGCAGACCGGATGGGTTTTAAAGAGTTAGTGACGGATGTGGGACTGGGGCTTGTCGGTATCGTCATCGGGCTGGAGGTGAGCAGGCTTGCGCGCAACTGCACAGATTTTGGACACTTAGCTCAGGTGCTCCCCCCGCCGCGCAAGCGGCTGATGCCTTTTCCTTGCGGGTCCTGTCACGCCTGTGGCGTGAATGAATGCAGCGACAGTTGCCCTGAAAGGATTCAACTGGGTTCTTATTCCCGCAAGGAAAAAACATGCTTCTTCAATCTCATTTATCTGTGTCAATCTGCCTGCCCGGTGAATAGACGTTATGTCTCAGCGCAGTTTATCCCGTGAAACAGTCCCTTGGGACTCCCCAAAGGGGGTTTCACTGGGACGGATTTCACTGGGTGTGATCTGTGGGCCAAAAACTCTTTTCTTTAATGGGTTGCGGGCATAGCCCGCGTTAGGCTTGAATAAGCTGTTATGGAACTCTGGTATGTCTATTCTCTGTCAGCGCTTCTGCTCCTTGGCGGACAGCGCTTTTTGTATAAAGTGTCTGCAGCCCGGAACTGCAGCACTTTCAGAACCACGTTTGTTTTTATGGCCACTGTGGCCGTGCTGGCCAGTGCTGTTACCCTGACCAGGCGGCCGGAAATCAGCGCTCCGGGATTTCTGATTTTCATATCCATGGCCAACAGCCTGACCTTTGCCAGCGCCACCCTGTGCCATATCCAGGCACTGAAATACGTGCCTGCAGCGGTTGCCTATCCTTTGATCCGCATGAACATTGTCCTGGTGGTCCTGTTCGCGGTGTTTTTTCTCCAGGAAAGCCTGGCACCGCAACAGATAATCGGGCTTTTGTTTTCACTGGCAACTGTATGGATCCTGGGCCGGGACAGAAAAACCGGTTTTCAGGCCGAATTACGGGGCAGAGGGCTTTTGCTGGTTTTCCTGGCCATGCTGGCCGGGGGCCTGTCCGCCATCACCTGTAAATACGCAGCTGATCACACGGATATCTGGGCCTTTATTGCCCTGTCCTACATTTTCTCCACCCTGTTCACTCTGGCCCTGTCCCCGAGGATGTTCGCCAATACTCAGGATCAACACCGGGGAAAGATCTCCCTGGGCATTGGGCTGATCATGGGTCTGCTCAACCTGGCCGGTTTTTATCTTTTTCTAAAGGCCCTGGCCCTGGGGCCGTTGTCCATTGTGGCTGTAGTCAACGGCATGCATTTTCTGGTGCCGGTGCTGCTGGCGGTTATTGTATTCAAAGAGCGTCTGGATGCTTCCCGTCTGCTGGGACTGGCCCTGGCCCTGGCTGCCCTGTGGCTTTTGAGGGCCTGAGGAACAGTAGGAATTATCGGCTGTTTTACGGTTTGAGGTCGGCAAAAGTGCCTGTCCCCGGTGGCCGAGGCGATAATTTACACAAAGTGTCGCTGTAGTGATATTGACGTATCATTTTGTGCTCAAAACGACTCATTGTTCTGAAGCCCGCTTATGGATAAAGCATCCTGGAGCAATTAATCATCATTATTTGCCCGGGTTTCCATTGTATAGCCTACCTTGCTGAATTTTATAAGATTTTTTTAACGCTGTTATTCGAGATCGGCAACTTTACTTTGCCCCAATCTTTTCATGGAATATAAACCCTTCACACCGCTAACCGGAGTGAATATCCTTGTATCCTTGGACCCCAGCAGGTGCTTGAGCTGATCAAAGACCTCCTGCACAAAGTCCTTCCCGCCGATAACTCCCGAGTCAGAAAAATACCGGCATCTGTACCTGAACCGCTCTGACCTGGTTATTTTGCAGCCTTTTTTTCTGGCTTTCTCAACAACCTTTTTATCCATGGTCATGCCATTACCCGCATCCAAAGCGCCGGTCTCTTCAATAAACTGCCTGTATTTGCGGACGATCTCTTTGGGGTCCAACTCGTTCCATTCCTTGAGGCCAAAATCAGTGGATAAGAAACCGTCTTTGTTCCCGGTCTGGGTATGATAACCAAGTGAACTCCAGGGGTAGTCCTCAGGCTTTTTTACTATTCCAGCCCGTATGGGATTGAGGTCTATGTAGGCCAGCATGTTCACAAGGGTGCTGCCTTCCTGAACAATCATGGACTTAAAACGCTCACCCCAGAAGAAGCCCTGTCTGTTATGCTGCCTATTATAATACCGGGAGAAGGTCTGCTTGATCTCCCGGACGAACTCAGAAAGATCAGTCCATTTCTTGCTGAACTTTTCCATCTCCTGGTCCCCGAAATTTATATTCTCACCATAGCGTTGGACAAATCTGTCCTGAACCTCCTGCCTGGTAGCGTAGTCCCTGGGGTAAATCTTTACAGCCAGGTGCCAGTGGTTGCCCATAATTGCGAAACCAAGGACATCTATATAGTAAATACTGCTGAAATACTTGATAATTTCCAGAAGACGGTTTTTCTCAATATCGCCCAAAGGCAGGCCTGGCAGAGCAGTGCGGGATATTACATGGTATACGGTTGGTCTGTGAGGCAGGGTAAACCTGGCGTTTTTAGGCATGTTGAACCTCCTTGTGATGAGGGTTAGTGTCTATGGAAAAAGAGGTAGACGAAATGAGGATGAATGTCCATCATTTTTTGTCTGTCCCAGTCAGACACCACAAACATGCAGGCAAAGTGTCGCTGTAGTGTTATTATTCTTGACGATCAAGTACAGTGTTCGATTTGTTGTAGGCAAGCCTTACTTTATTTAAAGCTTTAAAAAGGCCTGCCTGGTCATCTGGATCTGATACTGCAACTTGTGCAAATTCAATGCTTGCCTTTACCAGGCTAAATGCGGGACTAAATATTGCCGGATCGGATGCCTTAGCTTTTAATTTTTTAGAGCCACTGGAAAGCTCATTTAATTCAGACCTCCAATTATTAAGAGGCTTATTCGTATTTTCTTTCTTTTTTTGGCTATCATTTTTAGCATCATCAAAACTTTCAACAATACGATTGTTTTGCTTAGCTATCATATAGGATTCCTTCAATTCACGTTTTACTCCACTACCAAAAAAGATGTTATGTGCCTGAAAGAATCCATCATATATAATTTTACCTTGAAATGGCAATAATACTGTTTGGACATAAATAGGGAGGCGAGAACGATGAATCATTTCATCAAAATTTTGATAGAGAGCTAACACTCCGTAGACTTCATTTTTTTGAATGAATATTGTACATCGTTTTAAAAATCTTTCAATATGGAAATATCCTTTAACAAAGCATTTCCATCCAGAAATAATATCTAATCTCTCTTTAGATAAATTCTGGGGGTTTTCTTGAATATAAGAATCAATAATTTTAATATCCGAATAAAGAGCTGCGCGGACTTCAAACTTTTCTTCTGTGGAACATTTAATATATTCTTCCAAGCTTTTAATATTATCATTTATTTTGTGTTTTTGATTGACAAAATATTGAAGCCCCCACATCAGATCAAAAAAAAGATGAGCGTCTCTATCCGATAATCTCATGACTTCTCCAATTGTTTTTTTAAATACGATCTATGATTTTTATGTAGCCGAACAAGTAATTATATGTATCTGTTTAGCGCTTTGCATGTGGCATGGGGACTGGCTCTCCCGGCCCTAAGCGCCTAATGTCTGGACTGCTTGCCGCTTTTTTTTGGGGATATGCCTTCAAAACCTTAATCTCAGTATCCGAAAAGAGCACCTCAGGTGGCAGTCCTGGAACTTCCCGGCCCAGAAGAGTCATGAGCATAATTCGCCAGGCGATGACCAGGTTAATGGCTATGGCCCGACTCAGGCGTTTAGCTGTGTTATGGGATAAATCTTCTACCTTGCATCCGTTTTTGAGAACCCGGTGCCAGTCTTTGATGCGCCAGCGCTTACAGTACCGATTAAGGCATTGCTGGGCATCTTCGAAGGTACTGATGGGTATTGTATTCAACAAAAACCATTCTACAGGTTCTTCTTCTGCAGGCGCATGCTCCTCTCGGGCGTGCACCACCCACACGGTAATCGGCTCCTTATCTGCAATGTGCCTGCCGGGCTTCAGCTTGACCTTTTTTGTCCGCAGAACCAGAGTGGCCTGACGTGCATCCCTTCTGGGTCTGGCTTTCATTTTACTTTTCTTGCTCCAGGCGCTTTGTCGCGGAACCGTGATATCGACCCGGCCCAGAATCGGGGCCTGACTGACCAAGTCAAACATTTTGCCGTTTTCTTGATCAATTTTGCAATCATGCCTGGCACGAACAAGCAGCTCAACAAGGCCGTGCTTTCGTTGCTCGTCAAACAGCTCAAAAAAATCAGCTTCCCGGTCACAGACATCAGTCAACCGAATGCCTGGAAGTTCTTGCTTTATTTTAACCATGTCTCGATGGTGATCGAGCCAGACATGATTTTTCTTTTCTTCGATGGGCACCTGAGCCCTGGTTCTGTTGCCATTATCCAGCTTCGGTTCAGGAGCATTCCATGTGGCGTGCAGCACACCCAAAGGCAACCCCTCCGGGGTGACTGCCAATGAGGAATGCAAGTGTAAGCCCTGACTTTGGGCCTTGGTCTGGTTCTTGCCGATGACACCCAGACCTGAGCATTTATCCAGGTTGTTGTAGTTCAGATCTGTTCCGTCCTGCAGACACAGCACATCCTGGACCGCACTCATCCTTTGAATTG
>PWSL01000140.1 GCA_003563255.1 Desulfonatronospira sp.
CCCAGTTAAACCCTGCTTCGCAGGAAATCCTTCGGATTTGTTTAACCGGGCAGGCCCAGTTAAACCCTGCTTCGCAGGAAATCCTTCGGATTTGTTTAACCGGGCAGGCCCAGTTAAACCCTGCTTCGCAGGAAATCCTTAATTTGTGCTAAGTGCCTAAGTCGCTCAGACAGTTTGCAGGCATTTTGCCAAACCCAGGAACCTGCAAGGACATAACTCGAAAAAAAACTTCACGGATTCAAGATCAACAATTTAAAAAACCGGTGTATCTTTTCAGCATTTTATGATATTGTATGATACTGTATGCTGCATGGGACAGGCAATGTATATGGGACACTGTATGGGACAGGCACTCCTGCAACCCTCAGGGCTGTAAGCCCTCCTCTGTCTCCGAGTATCTGTTCAGCGCGTTTAAGGAAAGCAGGGGACAGGCACCCCCGCACTTATTTTTCTGAAGGAAAATTGACAGGTTTTAAAAATAAGTGCGGGTAGCGCCAGTCCCCGTGCCACATGCAGAGCGCTGAAAAGATACCTCTTCGAGCTGTATGCTCTCCCCTCCGGCCTGGAAGACCTCCGGGTTGGAAGCGGAGCAGGAAGCCGAACCGTAGCACGTGGCTGACGAGACGGAGGTGTTGCAGGAAGCCGGGCCACATACAAAGCATTGAACAGATAACAACCGGTGAATATTACGAGTGTACAAATGGATGAACAATTATCTAAGATTGATGAACTGGACCATTTTGAGAAAAAAATCCTGCAGATCTGTGCTCTTGCTGCACCCATTTTCAATATCAGCAACATACATACCCTTCTGCTGCTTTCTAATGCTGCTTTACCCCAAGGTGTAGAAAAAGCCCCAGGAGAACTTGGCCCTTACCTGGTCAGGCTGCAGGAAGGTGGCTTTCTGAACTCTGAGTTTGACTGTAATGCTGGTATCCGGGAGATTATGGCCAGGCAGGCCTCCAGGGAACCGGACTTTAAGAAGCTATACAGGACGATAAAGGATAAATGGCCGGCCAGCAGGTATTTTCAAAGCCACTATTCGATGGGGAATGGCGGAGTGGAAATGTTGGCCAGGGACATACGCCTGGATATCCTGGCCGGTGATACAGATGCCTTTATCAAGGACTTAAGGTTTTTCAACCAGTATGGTGATAACCTGAACCAGACCACCCCCCTGCTGTCTATCTGCACCAATCCCTTTGATCACCATTGGATGCAGACTTTGCCATCCATCATTCAGGACAAGATACTGGAAGAGGTTCTGCATTTATTTATCACAAGGGGCATAAACCCAGGCAGTGGAGTAGTGCCTTATGCTTCTCTGTATGTCGAGCAAAAAGTCGTTTCCTCTTTTTCAGCTTTGAAACTCAAATTTTTCCTGTGCTGCATTAATTTAATGTCTGCGAAACTGGACCGG
Source organism: Desulfonatronospira sp. (assembly GCA_003563255.1). Lineage (GTDB taxonomy): Bacteria > Desulfobacterota > Desulfovibrionia > Desulfovibrionales > Desulfonatronovibrionaceae > Desulfonatronospira. Next base: position 1,421 of record PWSL01000140.1, read on the forward strand.
GTCGAGGAGTTGATCCCCGGCCTTGATTTTGAACGGCTTGAATACATGTGTAGGGGGTGGGCCTGGTTTTTGAAGGGGGATGATGACAGGTCAATTGCAGCGTTCACTGAAGCCCTGGCAGACCTGCGCAAGGGGTACAGGTCCAAAAAGATTTTCTTTTCTGATTCATCTGGACAGGTTTACCTGCTGAGCCTTCTGAGAAAACAGAATCCGGAAAGCCTGAAGAAACTGCGTACCCTCATTGCTGATATTGAAAGCAACATCAATGAATATGCCGGTTCTAAATTAAGACCTGCATTAAGCGCGCTGCAAGCCATTTTGCACTTCCTGGACATGGAAGAGGAGTCCGCCCGGGAAAAGCTTGATCATATGGCTTCTCATCCTGACCTGCTTGCAGGTTTTATCTGCAATCTGGCCCGTTTCTGGGTAAATCAACACCTTACTCCCAACCAGAAAAATGATTTGAAATCGATCCTGGACAGGGCAATGGACTGCGGTTTCGACTGGATCAGCATTGAGTCCGGCTGTCTGCTCATGGCAGCGGATCCCAAAGGGCTCAGCGAGGAGGAGCAGGAGTTCATACAGGGTCTTAAAAGAGATACCGGTATAAAACCCATGGCGGACCTCGTTCAGCCTTTTGAAAAATGGAAAATGGCCCTGCAGGCCCTGCAAAAGACGGCGTACCAGCAGGGGGATGCTGCAGAGGGCCAAACAAATCGGGTGGCATGGTTGGTTGAAATTGCTGAAGGAAAGCTGAAATGGCTTCAGCCCAAACTGCAGAACCAGAACAAAAAGGGAGGCTGGACCAAGGGGCGCAACATTGCCCTTAAAGTGCTTTTTCATCAAATGAACTCTCTGGCTTATTTGAGCAATCATGACCTGAGATTATTGACAGCGCTCAAGAGGTATTTCGATGGGTACCGCTCCAACTGGTATGATTTTGATCTGGACCGGGCCCTGTTACTGCTGGTGGGGCACCCAAGGGTTTTCAGGGAAAACGACCTGGAGACCCCGGTGGAGTTTGTAAGGGGAGAACCAGAAATCAGCGTGGTCAAATCAGGTAATGGTTACCAGCTTTCCATGAGTCCTGATCTCAGGCATTATTCACAGGTGGCTGTCCAGGATACACCATACAGGTACCGGGTGGTTCAGGCATCCGATGCCCATAAGCGTCTGGCTGGTATCCTGGGCAATCAAGGCGTCAAGGTGCCCGGCGATGGCCGGGATGAACTGCTGAAAACCATATCCAGTCTTTCCGGGATGGTTACCATTCATTCTGACCTCTCGGAGCACAATTCAGATATCCCCGAAGTTACCGGGGATTCTGTACCAAACATCAGGATCTATCCGGCCGGGTCCGGTTTTAAAGTGGACATGGTCGTGAGACCTTTTGTGGACGATGGACCCTTTGTCAGGCCGGGTGAAGGACGGGCTGTTATTATGGCCGAAGTCAGGGGTAAAAGAATGCTGGCCAGACGGGATCTGGAACTGGAGGCCTCCAAAGCCGCCAAAGTGGAAGCCGGATGCCCCAGCCTGGAGAGTTTTGATGGCCAGGATCAGCTTTGGATCATAGATGGTCCGGCCGGATGCCTGGATTTTCTCTCTGAACTGAGAGAGCTTCAGGAACAGGGTCTGGTGCGCCTACTGTGGCCCGAAGGCGAAAAGCTGCGTATTGCCCGCAACGTCAATATGGACAACCTGGAACTTGAGTTGACCAGCAGGCAGGAGTGGTTTGAGGTGGATGGAAGACTTGCCGTGGACCAGGAGACGGTATTAAAACTAAAAGAGCTGATGCAGGCGCTGGGAGAGCAGGATGTCCGTTATGTTGCCATGGATGACAAAAGTTATGTAGCCCTGACCAGCAAGCTTCGCAGGAGGCTCAGTGAACTTGCGCACCTCTCCGAGATCAAAAAAGACGGTATCAGGCTGCCCGGGCACAGCATCCTGGCACTGGAAGATCTGGACCGGGAGGCGGGGAGTTTTAAAGGGGACAAGGCCTGGTCCAGGCGCAAAAAAGAGATACGCGAAGCCATTTCAGCCAGGCCGGAACCTCCCTCCACACTCAGGGCGGACCTGCGGCCCTATCAGGTGGAAGGCTATCAGTGGCTTTCCAGGATGGCCAGGCTGGGGCTGGGGGTCTGTCTGGCCGACGACATGGGCCTTGGCAAGACTTTGCAGGCCCTGGCGGTAATCCTGGAGCGGGCATCGCAGGGCCCCACCCTGGTGGTGGCCCCTACATCGGTATGTCCCAACTGGATTTCAGAGACCCGTCGCTTCGCCCCCACCCTGAAACCTGTGCTGTACGCCGGCAGGGACCGGCAGGATCAACTGGTGGATCCAGGACCATTCGCCCTGCTGATCTGCAGTTATGCGCTTCTAATGCAGGATGCTCAGCATCTGTGCCGGGTGGAGTGGCAAAATGTTGTCCTGGACGAGGCCCAGGCCATCAAAAACTGGAGCGCCAAACGGACCCAGGCGGCCATGAATCTAAACGCCCGCTTCAGGATGGCCACTACCGGCACTCCCATTGAAAACAATCTGACCGAGCTTTGGACCCTGTTTATGTTTTTGAATCCAGGCCTTCTGGGGCCCAGAAAAAAATTCAATGAACGGTTCGTGCTGCCCATCCAGAAGTATGAAAACAATGAGCAGAAAAAGCTCCTCAAGAGAGTTATTCAGCCGTTTATTCTGCGACGTCTTAAGTCTCATGTTCTGGAAGAACTGCCCTCACTCACCGAGGTAACCCTCAAGGTAAGTCTGAGCCAGGAGGAGACCGTTATTTACGAGGCCATGCGTCAGCAGGCCCTGGAAAATCTGGAAAAAGCCTACCTTGAGGGTGGAGCAAGGCATTTGCAGATTCTGACTGAGCTGACCAGGCTCAGGCAGGTTTGCTGCCATCCCAGGATGGTAATTCCTGAAAGCGAAGTACCAGGCTCCAAACTGGAACTGTTGCAGGAAATTGTAACAGAGTTGCTGGCCAACAAGCACAAGGCCCTGGTCTTCAGTCAGTTTGTCAAGCATCTGAGCCTGGTCCGGGAACGCCTGGACGCTATGGGCATAGAATACCGCTACCTGGACGGCAGCACGCCGAGCCATGTCCGGGAGCAGGAGATCCAGGCCTTCCAGGAGGGCCGGGGGGATCTGTTTCTCATCAGCCTCAAGGCCGGGGGGCTTGGCCTGAACCTGACGGCTGCAGACTACGTCATCCATCTTGATCCCTGGTGGAATCCGGCGGTGGAGGACCAGGCCACGGACCGCAGTCACCGCATAGGACAGGAAAACCCGGTGACCGTATACCGGCTGGTGGCCGAAAACACCATAGAGGAAAAGATTGTCCGGCTGCACGCTGAAAAACGCGACCTGGCCGACAGCCTGCTGGAGGGAACCGACAGCGGCAGCAGGGTATCGGCGGAAGAACTGATGCAGCTTCTGC
>PWSL01000173.1 GCA_003563255.1 Desulfonatronospira sp.
AATCCTGTTGTGCACATTCACCCCTGACTCCTCCAGGAATTTGTCCACCTCCCTGGTGTCCATGTTGCCTATCTGGGCATACACATTTGGGTTTATGGACCTGATTTCTTCCAGAAGCAGCCGGACGGTGGACTTGCCTCCCTGGTTGGTCAGGTCCCCCGAAATCAGGATCCCTCTTGCCTGGGATATCTTGCGGATGTTATTCAGATTGCGCGCGTTTTCATGTATATCCCCGACTGCAATCCAGTGCTTTTCAATCATTTCTCCTCCATGCTGTCTATGAAGTGCGCCAGGTAAACCCTGGTCCCTGATCTGGTATCCACAAGACGGTACCCAAGGCCTTCGGCTTTCCCCCGGAGTTCATCGGCCGTCCTGAAATCCCTTGCTTCTTTGGCCTTGAACCTTGCCTGGAGCAATTCGTCCATTTCCTGGGGGTAATCGCCCGGACTCAGGGGCAGGCCCTGCCAGTCCATTATTTTCAAGACCGAATCCATGTCTTGCAAATGCTCCAGACAGGTTACGGCATCCCTGGCGGTGATGGAGTTCTGATCCAGGAGCTTCTGCGTTTTTTTGCAGAATTCAAAAAGCTGCGGCCAGAAGTGGTAAAGAGCAAGATCTTCATCCAAACATTTTTCCAGACCGGGCTGTAATTCCCGACACTGCTTTTCTACTTCAGGGTTTGTGGCCTCGCCTGCCAGGCATTCCCGTGAACAAAGCTTCAGCCTGCCAAGCAGTTCCTGCAGTCTGTTCCAGTTTTTCAGCCACATATCCATATTGTTGGCGGAATAAACAAGAGGCCTGTGATAAGAAACAGACATGAGCCACATCCTCAAGGGGAAAAAGCCGCCCATTTCCCTGGCAATTTCGTAAACGCCCGGCAACCGCCCGCCCTTTTCTTCGGGATGTACTGCAAGGTTCAGGCTCCAGCACTGAGGTCTTAAATTGGTGGACCCCTTCCAGATACTCAAGAGATTGTCCAGGTGCGGAAAAAGATGCGCCTCCCCGGCCATTACCAGGTCCAGGTGTGTGCAGTTCTCCGCTGCCACTGCAGCCATCTGCAGGTACCATGAAGGCCTGACATTGCCCCATCTGGTCTTGAGGACATTCTCTTCCTTGAGATCCTTGAGACTGGCCCTTTTGAGCAGAGTGAAGTCCCGGGGGCTGTCCTTGACGTAATCCTCCAGGTCCACTGTTTTGCCGGAAATTATCTTTTCCGGGTCAATACCCGCAAGCAGTCCGTAGTCCTTGTCCCGGCCCACGTCAAAATATACGCAGCGCAATTTTTCATACGCCAGTCCCCTGGAAAGGAGCTTGTTGCACATCTCTATACCGGCATCCAGGAAACCGGCTGCAGGCAAAAACTTAAAGTTTTGGTTTAATGTTATCCGCAGGGCCAGGCTGCGGATAGACTGCAGGGTCTGAAGGCTGAAGTCTTCCCTGTTAAGCCCCTTTTCCCGCATGCACTCCAGGGTACGATCATCAAAGTCCGCCACGGCAACAACCGGGTTGGGATCATGCCCCTTTTGCATCAGCCTGCGGCAGAGCACATCCAAAAAAACCGCCCTGCGCCAGAAGTCCGGGTCGTCATGAAAATTGGTCCTGGGCCCTGGAGTAAATACTCCGGGTTTTTTGCCGGAACACTGCAGAACGCTTTTTTTCCTTTTCTGCAAGTCATACACCTTGATGCCGTCCAGTTCCGGGATACTGTACAGGGGAGTACTCAAGTACCTTTCACCGCCATCGGGAAATATGGTCACCAGAACACCTTCATCCAGCTCTCCGGCCAACTGCTGCACCCCGGCCATTGCCGCCCCGGAACTCATTCCCACAAAGACGCCCTCCTTGCGGGCCAGTTCGCGGCACATGGCCCAGGCATCATCGTCCTTGACATGAACAACCCGGTCCAGAGCCTTTTTACTGTATATGCCGGGAGGGTAGGACTCCTGCATGTTTTTCAAACCCTGGATCCTGTGTCCGGCATAGGGCTCGATGCCGATGCACTGCACCGCGGGATTTAACTCCCGCATCTTCTTTGTGATGCCCATGATGGTACCGGTTGTACCCAGGCAGGCGGCCACGTGGGTGACTGCCCCCCGGGTCTGGGACCATATTTCCGGACCTGTAGAGGTGTAGTGCGCATTAATACTGGCGGGATTGTTGAACTGGTCCATGAGGACATACTTGTCCGGGAAATCCCTGGCCAGACGGTAGGCTTCTTCAATGGCTCCGTCGGTGCTCAGGTGCCCCGGGGTTAAAACTATCTCCGCCCCGTAAGCCCGCATGATCATCTTACGTTCTTCCGAAGCGGAAGCAGGCATGATTAGTTTGATAGGATACTGCTTCAGGGCGCACACCATGGCCAGACCGATGCCGGTATTGCCGGAAGTGGCCTCTATGACCGTCTTGCCCGGCCCCAGGCCATCGTATTTTTCGGCCCTCTGGATCATGGCCAGGGCCACCCTGTCCTTGACCGAACCGCCCGGGTTGGACATTTCCAGCTTGGCAAGTATTTTGACCCGGGGATTGGGGGACAGCGCCTTGATTTCCACCAGGGGGGTATTGCCGATTAGAGTAAGAAGATCGCTCATGTAAGGATTTGTATGTTCAGATAAAAAAATATTGTTAATAGGGTGAGGCAGTTAATTTTGGCTTTTGTTTTTCAACAATTAACTGATATCAATTTCTTGTATTTTATGACAGGGTTTCACCTGTAAGTCATAAAAAAACAGCGAAACCCTGAAAACCTGTTCAGGCTCCTGTGGCGGCCCGCACCTGGTGGATGTCAGTGAGACCTGCCAGTACCTTGAGTATACCATCCTGCTTCAGGGAAAACATGCCGTCTTTCACAGCCTGCTCCCGGATTTCCTCGGCAGACTTTCTGAATTTGATGAGTGTTCTGAGATTGTCGGTACTGAGCATGAGTTCATGAATACCAAGCCGGCCCCGGTAGCCCCCGATACAGTTTCTACAGCCCTTGGCCTTGTACAGCACTGCTCCGTCCTTGAAATATACCTCCTGCCAATGCTTGAATCCTTCACCGTACTCCAGGGCCAGTTCCTGCAGTTCTGCTGAAGAGGGTGTATATTGTTCCCTGCACTTGGGACAAAGAGTCTTGATGAGCCTCTGGCCCAGGACGCAGAGCAGGGAATCAGCGAAGTTAAATGGGTCCAGGTCCATATCCAAAAGCCTGGTAATGGTCTCGGGAGCGGTATTGGTGTGCAGGGTACTGAAGACTATATGTCCCGTCAAAGAAGCCTCGATAGCGATATGGGCGGTTTCCCTGTCGCGCATCTCCCCCACCATTATTACATCCGGGTCTGCCCTCAGGAAAGACCGCAGCAGGTGGGCAAAAGTAAGGCCTATCTTGGGGTTGACCTGTACCTGGCGCAATCCCTCCTGGCTTATTTCCACAGGATCCTCTGCGGTCCAGACCTTTTTTTCCGGGGTATTGATGCAGTTCAAGGCCGAGTGCAGAGTGGTGGTTTTACCCGAACCGGTGGGTCCTACCACCAGAATGAGTCCGTAGGGTTTTTTTATCAGCTTTTCAAAATGGTCCAGGTTGGTTCTGGTCAGCCCCAGTTCTTGCAGGGTCATGGGTTTGCCGGACGTCAGCACCCTCAAAACCACGTCCTCCTGTCCGCCTGTTGTTGGAACCGTGGCAACTCTAAACTCCAGAACCTGTATGACCTCGGGCAGTTTTATCTTGAGCTTGCCGTCCTGGGGCAGTCTTCTTTCTGCAATATCCAGACTGGACATGATTTTGAGTCTTGACACCAGGGGCCTGGCCAGGGCCAGACGGATTTTCCTGAACTCGTGACAGGTACCGTCCACCCGCATCCTGATGAGACAGTACCTTGACCCGGGACTGGGTTCTATGTGAACGTCAGAGGCTTTTCTGCGCCAGGCCTCCAGGAGTATGGCATTAACCAGGCGGACCACCTCGCTGTCATGCTCGGTGAGCTCACCTTCGTCAATATAATCTGCAGCAGCTTCAGTGTCTTCTCCTGCGCCGACCTCTTCACCCAGGGAAGCGATGTTTTGTTCTGCAACATACTGCTGGTGGAAATGCTCGATAAAGCGCAGGATATCGCCAGGAACGGCAACCCTGGCTACAATATTGCTGGTCCCGAAAATAAAGCGGATCTCATCCAGGCGGCCAAGGTCAAAAGGATTGTTCACAAGAACGATGATATTTTTACCTTCCCTCTTAAGAGGCACCCACTCGTATCTTTTTAAAAAATCAGGGTCCAGCTTTTTCTGCTCAAAAAGTTCAAAGGGAATGACAAAGGACTGGTCAAAAGAGACAAACTCGGTGTCGTAGTATTGCTGTAAAGATCGGCCCAGATCCTGTTTGTCGATTTTGAACTTTTTAAGCAGGATATCGTCCATGGACAGATTTTCTTTCTTGGCCATGTGCATGGCCTGCTGCAGATCCTGGCTGGTAATGATTCCGTTACTCAGAAGATATGAGTATCGTCCACCGGACTTGATGCTGTCCGTGAGGAATTCCCTGGAAGATGACTGCTGGATCTGTTGGTTTGACAATGGCAATTTGGATCTAAACCTATCGCTGTTGCTTTTTGTGACTTACTCTTGAAACCCTGTCACAAGTATCTGTTTAGCGCCTTGCATGTGGCACGGGGACTGGCTTTCCCAGCACTAATATTTTAATTCTGGGTTGTGGGCAAAACCTGCTTTAGTGACTTACTCCTGAAACCCTGTCACAAAAAACAAGAAAAATTTGAGCCATGACGGGGGTTCAGCTCTTGGCACTGTAAATGTTCCGCACTTATTTTTTAAGAAAAAGACTACTGCCCACAGATC
>PWSL01000444.1 GCA_003563255.1 Desulfonatronospira sp.
ACGCAGAGCGTGGAAGCGATAAAAAGAGGCCCCTGCGGGGCATCATTCGGACAACCCTTGCAGGACGCGTTGAGCACGGGGACTGGCTCTCCCGGCACTTATTTTTCTAATCTGTTTCTTGTTCAATTAAAAATAAGTGCCGGGGTGCCTGTCCCCACTAAATGCAAGCAGGGATTTTTTTTCTTTTCTTTTCTTTTCTTTCTTGTTCCCAGGCTCCAGCCTGGGAACAAGAGGTAACCAGGAACGAAGAACCAGGAACCACGAACAGATTTTAACGACCAACATGTTGGTTTGAAATTTGTGCTAAGCGCCTAATTAACTGCCTTACCCTATTAACAATTAACAAATAACAGATAACAGATAACTGGGTTGCGGGCGTAGCCCGCTTTGGTAATGATCTTCACATCAGCTAAAAATAAGTGCGGGGAGAGCCAGTCACCTTCGAGTTCAGATAAAGTATCGCTGTAGTGTTAATATCTGACTTTTTGCAGGTGCATCCAGAGTACAAAACCAGCCTGAAAATATTTTCAGGGAACAGCCAGTTGTTCCTTGACCACCATGCGACACGGGTGTATTAAGTCCTGGCAAGTTAAAACCCGGGAGGAAGCGAATATGTTTGGTATCGGCATGACAGAAATGATAATTATACTGGTCATTGTCCTGGTAATATTTGGAGCCAACAAACTGCCTGAAATCGGAGCAGGAATGGGCAAGGCCATTAAGAACTTTAAGAAAGCCACCACTGAACCTGAGGAAATAGACGTTACCCCTTCTGATGAAAAGGAGAAGGACAAGAAAAAGGCCAAAGAAAGCGAAGAAAAAGAAGACACACAAGAAAAGCAGAAATAAAAAATGCCGGCAGTCAGCGGCATAAATTTTTCTGGCAGGCTTAAAACTAATAATCCCTCCCGGGAGGTATGCTCCCGGGAGGGCATTTTTTATGGTTATCAGTGCTCTTGTTTTCTGAAGAAGGATAGCAGTCCAAACCCCAATATAAGGTAGTGCATGCCGGAAAACAGGGTCAGGCCGGCCACCACGTAAATCAGAATATCCGCTGAAGCATTGATTACAGCAATATCAAATACTTTTGAGGTCATTACCGACAACACCAGCAGGATCTGGGCCAGGGTGTTGAGCTTGCTGTCCAGGGTGGCGGTGATTTTTCCACGCAGGTCCAGCCTGGCTAAATGAATAAACATGTAGCCGAAGACAATCAACGCTTCTCTCAAAAGCACCAGGACCACGAGCCATAATGCAATCCACTCCTGAAAACCCAGGCATAAAAAAGCCGTCAGAACCAGCAGTTTATCCGCCAGGGGATCAATGAGTGCTCCCAGTCTGGAACGCTGTTTCAGTGTCCTGGCCAGGTAGCCGTCCAGGGCGTCGGTTATTCCTGCCAACACAAACAGGCTCAAGGCCAGCGGGTAAGCCTCCAGGATGAAGGCCCCTAAAAAAACCGGCACCATGACAATTCTTGACATGGTCAGGACGTTGGGTACTGTCCACTTGGAACCGCAACTGTAAACCTCTTTATACTCCAGCAAATTGCACCTAATATTTTCTGGTTTCATCCATGGTGTGGTAAATCCCCCTGGAAGGCAGGTAACCGTCCAGACGCTCCTGCAACAGGTCAGGGGTCAAGGTGGTCAGGGTCCAGACGGCCCTGAAGGATGGAACATCCGTATTTATTTGCAGGATGCTCCCCTCTTCCACCATCTGGTCCCAGGACATGAGCATGTCGTCAAAGTGCATAATGGCGTCTGTTGTGGCCCACCCGGTGGTCTTGAGAACGAAGTCCACGGTCATTTCCGCCATGATTTCAGGCCTGGTAAAGAAATACGCCCATAGATCAAACCATACCCTGTACAAATCACCGTCTGCCACTGTATGAGACAGGTCTTCATGCTCGATGGTACCGCTCCATCCTCTGTCCTGTATCCGGCGCAGGGAAACCGAGGTAGGGGCTTGCCCGTCCACCTCCACCCCGGTAATCTTTTGCAGGCGCTGCAAAGTGGCAAAATCATCTGGACCGGCACCCCTGGTATTTAAATCATATCTCCAGAACACCGTGCTGGTATAATATACCCCGATTCTCTGCAACAGGTTTCTCAGGGTGGTGGTATCCACGTTGACATCCAGTTCCATTACCAGCTGATCATCCATCTCCTCCCTTGAAAAAATGCGGTAGCCCAGGACAAGATCCCCCATTCTCCAGTCCAGATGTCCTCGGAGGACCTGCTTTCTTTCCGTGGATAAGTCACCTGGAACAATGCGCTGGGACTCCTGAACAACAGCCTGACTGTAACCTTCTCTCAAGCCCTGCTGCTGCAGCTCCTGTAAAGACTTATCAGGGTCCAGAGGCACCTGTACCTTTACATGCTGCCAGGCTGGTACAGGCGAGCTGAATATCAAGAGAATAAAAGTAAAAAAAAGAGTTCTAAAAATCAGCAAAATTTATTCATCTCCCATGATAATTATTACCGGACAATCATCCGGGATGCCCTCTGCAATATCATCCAGTTGAAGGCTGTCCTCCCAGGAAAGCACAAAATCACTCTCAAGTTGACCATCGATGCCCTCGGCAATAACCTTAAAACCCTGAGGACCGGATTCATACAGCCTGGTTATGTTGAAGTCCTTGTCCACCCTGATATACCTGACGTGTCCTCCCCGGGAACCGGGTTGTTTTCCAAGCACAGAAGCCTTGTACAAGATATTCCCGTCCCGGTCCACGAATGCCGGGACCAGGGCAGGACTGGCCCTCAGGCCTGTGGCATCCAGGTACATGGAGCAGTACGGCATAACATTTACGGCCACCCTCCCGGTCTTTCTCCACTCAGGTCCAACGAAAACCGCCGCAGGAAGCAGGCGCTGCACATCATGGTCCATGAGATCCAGAAAGACATGTACCTCTACTTTGTCTCTGGGATGGTGATAGTACACAGTTTCCCAGACTTGAGAATTGTGTGCCAGTGCCCGCAGTTTACGGGCCGTTTCAGGATCCTGGAGGGCAAGATCGCCTATCCTGGAAGTGGAGTCCACGTTCAGTTGCATAAGGTTGTCCAACAGTGCTTTTCTGGCTTTTACCAAAGCGTCTCTTTCGGCCATGCGTGCAGCCTTTTCCTGATCTTCCAAGTCCTGCATTCTGGAAGACCCTACTGAATGGACCCGTCCCTCGGTCCAGTTTATACTGCCGGTTCCTATATGGCGGATATAATCATTTTTGGCGGGCTCCCTTTCCTGGGCCCCGGCCGTACAAATAAAACCCAGCAACATGAAAATTACAATAATATATTTCATTTGCTGCATGCTCCCTGGACAGTCATAGATAAATTTTTTAAGGAAAGCAGGGGACAGGCCCCCCCGCACTTGTTTTTCTGAAGGATGTTTGACGGCATTTGAAAAATAAGTCCGGGGGGTGCCTGTCCCCGGAGGTCAAAACGGAGGTCAAAATATGTTTCAATGTAGTATTATAAAACAGACTATAATAATTCGCAATGCCCTGGTCTCGTCAATAACCCATCAGTGATGCGCTTGAAAAAAAGACATTTTTTCAGGCACCCCTAAAAACCTGGACGCTGCTTGCCTGGCCAGGTCCGGTTCCTCCGGGCTCACCCAGTTCACCCCAAGTTCCTTTTTAAACCAGGTAAGCTGTCTTTTGGCGTAATCTCTGGTGTTTTTAAACCACCTTTCAATACAGACATGCATATCAATTTCGCCTGCAAGGTAGGCCAGCACCTCCCGGCAGCCTATTCCTGTCATGGCAGGCAGTGAGCGGTTGAAGCCGTACTCCCGGCAGACAGACCGTACCTCCTGAACCGCCCCGTCCAGCAGCATTTTCTGTATTCTTTTATGCAAGCCATGTACCAGCCATTTCCACTCCACATGCACTCCGAGCTTCAATACCCTGTAAAAGGGCTTCCTGGGCTGGTTTTCATGCCAGCTGCTCATTGTGCAGCCGGTAGAATGGAAAACTTCCAGGGCCCTGGTTATTCTCTGCCTGTCCCTGGGGCTGATTTTTGCAGCGTAAGAGGGATCAATAAGTTGGAGCTCCTGGAAAAGTGATTCCGGCCCCTGTTTTCTACATTGCTCCTGCAGCTCCCGGCGTACATCCTCCGGAACTGGAGGAATGTCGGCCAGCCCATGCACCAGTGACCTCAGGTACAGCCCTGTACCGCCAACCAGAACAGGCACGCCGGACTCCCTGGAGACTTTCTCGATGCTCTCCTTGGCCAGCTCAACAAAGCCTCCGGCAGTGATACCTTTGTCCGGCTTCAGGAAGCCGTAGAGATGGTGCGGACAGACCTGGAGTTCATCAGATCCGGGCTGGGCAGTGATGATGGGTAAACCCTGGTAGACCTGCCTGGAGTCGAAATTGATGACCTGTACAGGAAAACAGCCGGCCAGATCCAGAGCCAGTTTGTTTTTACCGCTTCCGGTAGGCCCCAGAATACATATAATTTTTGGCAGGTCCTTATCATTTATGCTCTTCATAAGTCACAAAAGCGGGCTACACCCGCAACCCAAGATAAAGAAGTGCTCTTATCTCCATTGGGACAGTCCCCGCGACAACATTTTTTGGGTTACTGACAGCTCTTATTCGCAAAGCTGGTTGCTTTTGACATGGTTAGTTCTCAGCGGGGACAGTCCCAGTACCAAGCGCTGAAAAAGAGGCCCCTTCGGGCATCATCCGGTTAACCCTTGCAGGACGCGTTGAGCACGGGGACTGGCTCTCCCGGCATTTATTTTTCTAATCTGTTTCTTGTTCAATAAAAAATAAGTGCCGGGGTGCCTGTCCCCACAAACAT
>PWSL01000072.1 GCA_003563255.1 Desulfonatronospira sp.
ACCATCACCCATTGCAGAACCGACGGAGACAAGGCCACATTGGGCTTTGTAGTGGCCAATGCCGCCCAGGGCAGCGAAAAGGAGACCATGATTTTTCTCAGCTGCGACGGAGTATACTGCGCTGTCAAAGGCGAGGCTGAAAAAATTGATGAAGGGACCCCATTTGCTCCTCTCAAGGAACTGGTGACCAAGTTTGTCAACGCTGGCGGCAAGATATGGGTCTGCACCCCGTGCTTGAAAAAAAGAGGCCTGACAGAAGACGATCTGGTTGAAGGGGCAACCCCGGCCGGAGGTGCGGCCCTGGTGGAGTGGCTGGCTTCAGGATCGCCCAGTGTAGCCTATTAATCTTTAAGATCAGCCGGCATGGTATCCGCTTTTCAGAGCGGATACCATGCCCTGTGAGGTGTTTATGACTCAGGAAATGGAAAAGATAAGCGTGGATGATATCACCCCGGATCATATGTTCGATGGAGGAGATCTGGACTGTGGATCAGGGCTGAGCCTTATGATCAAGGAAAACATGCTCAAGGTGCCCGTGGGGGGTATACTGGAGTTGCGCAGCCGGGATGCCACTGTAAAGGACGATCTTCCTCCCTGGTGCCGGCTGGCCAGCCATGAATACCTGGGGCATAAGGACGATGACGGGTTTGTGCGCTACTTCGTCCGCCGGGGCCGGCCTGAGTCCGCGGGGAAAGAAGAGGTATCCGAGGAAGAAGCCCTGGAAAAGGACAAACAAAAGGCCAGGGAATACGAATGGCGGGTCAGGACGCGTTCTACAGGATCCCAGAAGAGCACTGTCTATTGCCGCAATTTTTCCTGGAACATGGGCCAGCCCATAAGCTTTGAAGAAAAGGACGAACATCCCTGTTCGGTGGAAGCCCTGCTGGGAGCCTTGGGCGGAGCCCTGGCTTCAGGGTATGCCACTGAGTGTTCCAAAGAGGGCATAGAGGTGGACGACATCGAAATCACCGTGCGGGGCAGGCTGACCAATGTCCTGGCCCATGTGGGACTGGAAGAAGGGGATCCCGGTTTTGGCGAGATCGAGGTCAAGTGCTATGCCTCCAGCATGGATGACGAGGAAAAAGTTCGAGATGCCTGGGACAAAACAGTCAAACGCTCACCCCTGGCGGCTACCCTGGCTAAGGGAACCGAGCTTAAAACCAAACTAATGGTGGTTTAGTCATGTTTACTACTACTCAAGTGGGCAGCTGGCCCCGCTCAAAGAAAATGCTCAAGGCCCTGCGGGACCATCGTCTGGGCAGAATGTCTAAGGAAGAGTTTCACAGCATTGCCGATGACGAGGTTGCAAGAACTGTTGAGATCCAGGAGGAAGCCGGCCTGGACATCCTGGTGGACGGGGAGCACCGCAGGGACAATTTTTATTCTTTCATCACGGACAAGGTGGAAGGCACAAAACTCATGTCCCTGGCGGAAATGCTGGACGAGGTGGAGGATAAGTCAGGTTTTGAAGAAATGCTGGACAAGCTGGATGTTCCGGCCTCGGCCATCCGCAATCCCACATGCGTGGGACGCATGCAGAGACGCGAACCCCTGGCTCTGAATGATTTTTTGTTCGTCAAGACCCTGACCGACAAGCCGGTAAAGGTAACCCTGCCCGGACCATATCTGCTTTCCCGGTCCATGTGGGTGACCAGGTATGCCGGAAAGTTCTACAAAGACCAGTTTGAAATGGGCGATGATGTGGTCCATATCCTGCGCAGCGAGCTTGAGGAGCTTGCTCAGGCCGGGTGCGAATTCGTCCAGTTCGACGAGCCTGTTCTCACGGAAATAGTCATGTCCCAGGAGTGCGGCAGACGTACCTTTATGTGAGCCACCCTGGCCACCCGCCGTGACGTGGGTGAGGAACTGGATTACGCTGCCGAGCTTATGAACAGGATTATTGATGGTATCAGTGGGCCGCGCACAGGTATTCACATCTGCCGGGGCAACTGGAGCACCCGGGAAGACGTCCTGCTCACCGGTGATTATGAACCGCTCCTGCCGGCTTTGACCAAGATGAAGGTGCATCAGTACGTGCTGGAGTATGCCACCCCCAGGGCCGGGGAAATAAAGGTTGTTGGAGAGGCCCTCTCGGGCAGTATACCAGGGACGGATATCCCCAGAGAACTGGGGCTGGGAGTGGTCAACCCCCGCACCACCGAAGCCGAGACCCCGGAAGAAATCATGGACAAGACCAGGCTTGCCCTGCAGCATTATCGTCCGGAGCAGCTTTTTTTAAACACTGATTGCGGTTTCGGCTGTTTCGCCAACCGCTGCGTAAATGTGGAAGAAGTGGCCACGGCCAAGATACGCTCCATTGCTGAAGCGGCCAATAGACTCAGGCAGGAATTTTCTTGATTCTTGAATACCATTCACTGAAGAAATGTGCTCCAGGGTACGGGAATTCGGCAAACAGGACGTAAAAACTCACTCCAAGGAAGCGTAAATCAAAACCTATACACTGATTTGATAACCAGGGTATATTCTGTAACATGCCTTGAATCAGGTTCGGTGTTTTACGGTTTTGATTAACGCTTCCTACGTCGTTCAGATCCCGCACTTACTTTCTGGCAAATCTTGATTTGAAAATTGATCAGACATAGAAAAAGTAAGTGCGGGACCCAGTTTGCCGAACCCCCGTACCCTAGCTGTTGGGCCACAGATGGTGAATAGGTACGATTTTTGAGGACTGGACCGCTATTAGCATAATCCAACGGTAACTAAGTCAATTATAAGGAAAAGAAATGAGCAGGCAAGAAAAAGTGGATTGCCGGGGGCTGCCCTGCCCCCAGCCGGTACTCAAAAGCAGGGAAATTATCGACTCCATAAGCCCGGATACCCTGCAGGTGCAGGTGGATAACGAACCGGCCCTGGAAAATGTATCCAGATTTTTGTCCACCCAGGGTTACGTCCTGGAAAAACCGGAAAAAAACGGCGACATCTGGACCATCCATGCCAGCAGAGGGGAAGCGCCGGCAGCCGAATCCAGTGAATCTGCCGCACCCGGGCCCGGGGCAGGTGAAACCCTGCGCACCCTGGTATTTGTGTCCACCAGCAGGCTGGGTTCGGGTGACGATGAACTGGGATCAAAACTCATGCAGAACTTCATCAAGACCCTGCCGGAGATGGGCAGCAGCCTGTGGATGGTGGTTTTTGTCAATTCCGGGGTCAAGCTGGCTGTAAAAGACAGCCCGGTGCTGGAGACCGTGCAGAGGCTGGAAGAAAACCAGGTAAAAGTCCTGGTCTGCGGCACCTGTCTGGAGTTTTTCGGGCTCACCGATGCCAAGGAAGCCGGTCAGACCACCAACATGCTGGACATCATCACGGCCATGAGCCACGCGGACAAGGTGATTACAGTTTGATGCATTTCTGAGACGAGAACTCGGGAAAAAACCGCGCTAATCCATCTGCGGGGCGTAACACGGGTATGCCCTTAAAGGGATGCATAACCAGGAGATCTTCATCCCCGGTGATGAGGCAGTCAGCCTGGCCGTAGACTGCAGTTTCAAGAAACTTGTCGTCATCTTTGTCTCGACATCCCATGGGCCTGTTTGAAATGAAAACGAATAATGAAACAGGGTTCAGTTGAGTCAGAAACCGCTTTCTGAGTGAAGTGCAAATATAAGCATCAAACTTGCTTTTCATGAGGCGGTCATGCAGTTCTGCATGTGTTTCTTTTGAAAAAATCAGGGTAGCTGATGTCCTTCTCAAGGCCTTGACCAGGGCAGCTGGTGCACCTGTGGCACATAATGCCGCGCTGATGAGCACATTGCTGTCCAGGACAAATCTGTCAGCTTTCATTACTGAGCATTTGTTCCAGGATTTCGTCTGTCAGTCCTTTGGCCTCAGCTTCTTTGCGCATGGCATCCATAGTTGCATCCATCTGTTCCCATGCTGCACCCCGCAGTCTTTGAAACTGGGCTTCCGACATGAAGACGCCTGCCGCCCGTCCCCGCTTGGTCACCCTGACCGGTTCGCTCTGAGCAAGGTCCAGGAATCGACCGAAATTGTTTTTGGCTTCTCTTGCGCTTATTTCTTTCATGTAGCTATATTAGCCACTCTGCTTGTTACCGTCAAGCATGTCAGCTGTCAGTGGTCAGGGTGCGAGCTGCATTTTGCTAACCTGTCCATAGGTGACCCCATTTCGGCTCTTGACATGTCTTCAATATTGAATGATCATATTACACATAAAACATTGAATCATGAAAGGAGTGAAAGGAGCGTTTCATGAGCCGAGCTACGACGACGATGACTGTTCGCCTCAGCGGCGCACTCAGCGAATTCGTTACCGCGAATGTGGGTGAGCATGGCACCTACGAGAATGTTAGCGAATATGTGCGAGACCTGATCCGACGAGACAAGGAACGTAAGGAAGCGGACACGTTCGAGCGCCTCAAGGCCGAGCTGACTCACGCCTACGCAGCACCCGAAGCATCGTATCACCCGCTGACGGCGGCGGAGGTAATTGCACGCAACCGGAACCGGGCCTGACACGGCATGACCAAAGCCAATATTCGCATCCAGGATGCTGCGTCCTACCGTCTTGACGAGATATACCATCACACCCTCAACCGCTGGGGCATGCAGCAGGCCGACCGCTATATTACCGGCCTGTTTGATGCCTTCAACGGCATTGCGGATCACCGAACCTTATCGCGCCCCGTTCCGGCCGAGTTCGGTATCGAAGGCTACTTCTTCCGCTATGAACGTCATTTCGTTTATTGGCGCTGGCTTTCAAACGGTGACATCGGTATTGTGACAATACTGCATGAGCGGATGCACCAGATCGAC
>PWSL01000084.1 GCA_003563255.1 Desulfonatronospira sp.
GCCGAGACCCGGGAATGAAACCTGCTGCCCAGGTTGCGCAGAGGCAGGTAGAACTCCGGGGCCAGGATGAGAATGAAAAAACCGGCCATAAAATCCATCTCACCCCAGAGAAGTCTGAATCCGATAATCACCGCCACCACGGCTATGCTGACCGTAGCCATGAATTCCAGAACCAGGGCGCTTAAAAATGCAACCCGCAAAACAGACAGAGTGCTTTTGCCGTATTCCTTAGATATTTCATCCACCACCCGAGCCTCTCTTTTGCCGGCATTGAATATCTTGAGGGTGGTCAGGCCCTGAATGGCGTCTAAGAATCTGTGGGTCAGGCGGGTGATTTTTTGCCATTGCTGCTGGTTCAGCTTTTCGGCCCGGCGGCCTATGAGAATCATGAAAAAGGGAATAAAGGGGGCGGTAAACAGAAGGATAAGGCCGGATATCCAGTCCAGGGGCAGGATAAATACCAGGATTGCCGGGGGAAGCATGGCTGCCAGGGCCATCTGGGGCAGATATCCGGAAAAGTATCCGTCCACTTCTTCCACCCCGTCGGTGCTCAAGTGTACCAGTTGTCCCGTGGAATGACTGGTCAACGCCGAGGGATCGGCCCGGGACAGGTGCTCCAGGAGTTGCCAGCGGATTTTTTCCTTGGTCCGGGCCGCAGCCTGTCCGGCCAGGCTTGATCCGTACCAGACAAGCATGGCCCTGGCCAGCACCAGGGCCAGTATAAGCCACAGGGCGGGCATGACCCGGCCAAGTCCCAGGCCTTCAAAAACCACCTGGTGTACGCTCCAGGCCAGAGCTCCGGCCTGGACAATGAGCAGGATGCCCGCACACAGGTTCAGGCCTATGGACAGGGCCAGGGCTGTACCCGCGGTTTTCCTGAAGCTGTTTAGCCATTTCAGTGCCTGGGTCTGGGACAAAATCAGCTGCTCGAATAATACGGACCCAGGAACTTAAAGAAAAACCCGGTAATCCATGTTCAAAACTTCAGCCAGACGTCTGGCCCGTTCCTTGCCTATCTCCATCCTGCCGTTCTCCATCTTGGAGATATGCCCCTGGGGAATCCCAGTCAGCCTGGAAAGTTCTGTCTGAGTAAGTCCTTCCCTGTTACGCGCTCCACGAAGGGCCACGCTGTATTCGGGTTCATTTTCAAACTCCTGGAAGAGTTCTCTCCAGGGGATGGAGTCGCTTGAGTCAGTATAGCCATGCTTTTTAATTTCGCGAAGCACTTCATCCTTTTTATCCCTGGGGCCTGTGATGCGTAGCTCAATGGCCTCAGTAGGGTGCGTCTTCGTGAGTGCCTGCATAAGTTACCTCAATAAGGTTGATCTCTCCTTCACTTTCTTCCCAAACAGCCACATAGGCCGGATGGCCGCCTTTAATATGGCAATGGTGCCGGTTCTTACCGAGCTTTGAATAGTTTTTCCAGTTTCCTCTTACTGGCCCGGATTCTTCCATTTCCCGCATAAGAGCAAAGAGGTTTTCTTTAGCTGTCCTTGGCAGTTCCCGTGCTTTTTTGACAGCTTTTTTCTTGACTCGAACCGACCAGGCCATAACTTTTTATATGCTACCAGATGGTATAATGTCAACAAAAAATCAACCATTCAGGGGAGGCCTGGTGCCAGTAATCACCACCGAGGCTCCCCTGAATGGTTATGGTTGCGGGCAGTGCCCAATTTTCATTTTAATAAGCCTCTTCGTACTCCAGGTCCTCGTCGGTTATCTTGTGGCTGAATTTGAGATGCACCCAGCTTTGATAGGCAATGACCAAGGGGCAGAAGACCAGGGCCACTCCCAGCATAATCTGCAGGGTCAGGGTGCTGGAGGCGGAGTTGGCGATGGTCATGCTGAAGTCCGGGTCAATGCTTGAAGGCAGGAGTTTGGGATACATGCCAATTACTCCGAACATGGTCACCCCGATTATGGTTGCACCTGATGCGGCCCAGGCCTTCCAGTACACCCTTTGATGCAGAAACACCTTTACCAGCACCAGCCCGGCCACGGGTATGAGCAGTATTATCAGCAAAAGCGGGTTGGCGGCATAATTGTCGAACAGATTGGTGTACATCACAGTCAGGGCCAGAAAAGCGACCACCATGACCAGCACCGCACCCCAGACCCTGTTGGCCAGGTTTACGGCTTTTCTTTCCAGGTCGCCCATGGACTTGACAGCCAGCCACAGGCTGCCGTGCATGGAAAAGAGCAGGACGAAAAGCACCCCTCCGGCCAGGCCGTACGGGTTCAGCAGGGTCAGAAGGTTGCCTTCATTTATCTGCTGAGCATTCAGGGGAATGCCCATAAAGATATTGGCAAAGGCCACTCCGAAGAGCAGGGCCGGGATGAGGCTGCCCAGTACATTGCATCCGTCCCAGAACCTTCTCCAGAAATCACTGTCCACCTTGCGCCTGAATTCAAAGGACACCCCCCTGAAAATGAGTGCGAACAGCAGCAGAAGAAGAGGGGTGTACAGGCTGCTGAACATGACCGCATAAGTGGCCGGGAATGCGGCAAAGGTCACTCCGCCTGCGGTTATCAGCCAGACCTGGTTGCCGTCCCAGAAAGGTCCGGCCGCGTTGTACATAACCCGTTTGTCGGTCTCGCTTTCAGCCAGCAGGGGCATGTTTATGCCCAGGCCGAAATCGTATCCGTCCAGGGCGAAATAGCCTGCCCACAATATTCCCCAGAGCAAAAACCAGGTGGTCTCAAGCATGGGATACCTCCAGTTTAATTATGAACCTGCACAGCATGCAGTTGAAACTTGATTTTTCATTGATAAAGGCCATTAGTTGCTCCCTGCGGGTTCTTCCCCGGACTCGGCCGGGGCCGGGCCTTTACGCCCGTATTTGGACAACAGGAATATGCACAGGGCCACCAGGAGTCCGTAGATGGCGAAGAAGCCGGCCAGTGAACCGGCCACCTGTCCGGTGGTGATACCCGGCGAAAAGGCCTCTTCGGTGCGCATCATTCCGTAAACAATCCAGGGTTGTCTGCCCATCTCAGCCACTATCCAGCCCAGCTGGACAGCTATGTAGGGCAGCGGAATAATCCAGGGCAGAAGCCTGAGCATCCTTGGGGAAGAGGCCGGGTCTTTACGCCTTATCCAGGCCCAGGCAGCCAGCACGGGAAAGAGCATGCCCAGGGCCACCATGGTTCTAAAAGACATAAATGTCGCCCAGACAGGAGGGCGGTCCTCTTCCGGAAAGTCCTTGAGACCGGTTACCTCGGCATCAAAGGAATGATAGGCCAGCATGGAAAGCCCTCCTGGGATGGGCAGCAGTTCCAGCCTGTTGCCCTCGTTGGCCGGGTCAGGGATGACCAGCAGGTACTGCGGGGCATTGGTCCGGGTCTCCCAGTGGGATTCCATGGCCGCCAGCTTTTCCGGCTGATACTTGGCCACCGTGGAGCCGTGGTGATGGCCATGGACGACCACCACAAGGGCGAAGACCAGGGTGAACGGAGCGGCGATGCGAAATGATTTCCGGAAGAAGTCCACGTGGGACCCCCTGGCCAGGTGCCAGGCGGAAATGCCCAGGACAAAGAAACCGCTCAGGACGTAGGAGGCGCTCAGGACATGGATGAACTGCTGCCAGGCGAATTCGTTGCTTACCAGTTGAATAAAGCTTGCCAGTTCGGCCCGGCCGTCTCCCATCAAATGGCCCACAGGGTTCTGCATCCAGCCGTTGGCCATAATAATCCAGAATGCGGAAAGATTGGCCGCCAGGGCCACCAGCCAGATGCTGGCATTGTGCAGTTTGGGCGGGAGCTTTTTCCAGCCGAAAATCCAGACGCCCAGGAAGGTGGACTCCAGGAAAAAGGCCATGGTGGCCTCTATGGCCAGCAAAGACCCGAAAACGTCACCTACATAGGCTGAATACCTGGACCAGTTGGTTCCGAACTGGAACTCCAGGGCAATGCCGGTGACTGCCCCCAGAGCAAAGTTGATAAGAAAGAGTTTTCCCCAGAACTTGGCCATGCGCCTGTATGTTTCGTCACCGGTGCGGATGAACTTGGTCTCCATGTAGGCCACCAGCAGAGACAGGCCAAGAGTCAGGGGGACGAAAATGAAATGGACGAAGGTAGTCATGGCGAATTGAAGTCTTGAAAGTAACAAAACATCCATAAGTCTTCCCCTGGTTAAATAGGTTTGTAAGGCTTATCTATCAGTGACTGCCTGGAGAAATGTTTAATTTTTGCAGCCTGTTGCCGTGCTCATCAGGACTTTATACAGCCTGAAGAGGGCCTGAGCAGGTGCAATATATCCCGCAGGCAGATATGGACGGTCCAAATCGTAACCATTCAGGGGGCAGATACCGGCCAGGGGGACAGCCCCGCACTTATTTTTTGAAGAACCATTTTCAGCTGTTGGCGTTGGAAAAATAAGTGCGGGACAGTCCCGTGGCCTTGTGCCATCAGCCACCACCGACGTCCCCCTGAATGGTTACTCCAAATCTTTGAATCTACTCCTTTTGCTGTTGGCTGCACACCTCTTCCCGGGCCAGGGTGGCAAAATCTGTTTCATCTAAGGTCTGCCTCAAACGCTGCCTGGCAGTCTCCCAGACTCTGTGTACCCCGCAGGAAGGGCTTCGCCTGCATGACTCAGGGCTCATTATGCATTGATTGAGAAATATTTCTCCATCCACGGCCTCCACGACCTGCAGAAGGGAAAGCCGGGAAGGGTCTTTGAGCAGTCTGTAGCCTCCTCTGGCTCCCTGGGTAATCTGAATAATACCGGCCCTGGACAGGGTCTGGGCCACCTTGGCCATGAATGACTCCGGAATCTGCA
>PWSL01000130.1 GCA_003563255.1 Desulfonatronospira sp.
ATCTCTTTTATCTGTGTCAATCTGCCTGCCCGGTGAAATAGACGAAGTCTCAGCGCAGCGGATTTCACTGGGTGTGATCTGTGGGCTAAAAACTCTTTTCTTATCTGGGTTGCGGGCAAAGTCCGCCTTAGTAAACATATCCTTGGCGGATTTGCCAGGATATAATATTTTTACGGAAGAATAAATGAAACGATTTATTATTGTTGCAGTTTCAGGCCTCGGCATCCTGCTGCTGTTGCTGGTTATCGCAGTAGGAGGGGCTCTGGCCTGGCTACAGACCGATTCCGGGCAGAAGTTTCTGGAAAATACCCTGAACCAGGTGCTGGTCTGGGAAGACGGGAGGGTGGAGATAGAAGGTATCTCCGGCGGCATCCCTTTTAATTTTGTGATCAAAAGCATCAGAATTCACGACAGGGACGGGGTCTGGCTTCAAGCTGAGAACTCCAGGCTGCACTGGTCCTGGAGAAAGCTTTTGGACCACGAAATATTTGTTAAGGCCCTGGGGGTCCAGGTCCTGCAGATGGACAGGGTGCCGCATACCGAGCCATCCGAAGAAACCGAGATTCCGGATGAACTGAAAAAACAGTTCGAGTGGCATTGGCCTCTCCCTGCCTTGAGGGTTGAGAACCTGTATGTGCATGAGGCCCGCCTGGGTCCGGAGGTGCTGGGGGAAGAAGCCCATTTTTCCCTGCAGGGCTCCTTGCTGGCATACAAAGATGGTTTTGTGGTGGACAAACTGGATGTCCTGCGGCTGGACAAGGCCCAGACCAGCCTGAAGCTGGCCCTGGAATTTCAGCAAAGTTCAGAACAGCTGGAAGTGGATCTGCATGCCTTTGATTCAGCTACTTTGCCGGCCATGCTTCCCCGGGATCTTCAGCCCGACGATCTTGACCTGAGCCTGACGGGCAAGGGTCCGGTCAGGGACTGGAAGGGCAGGCTGCATTTGCGAGGGGGTGAGCTGTTGGACCTGGCAATGGACATTGATCTTAAGCTTCTGGAAGACAGGCTGGACCTGGCTGCCGGCGCAGAAATTCAATTGAGCCCTGCCATGGCCCCGGAGCCTGTAGACCATTATCTGCAGCATGTTCTGAAGCTGAAAGCACATCTGGATCTTATTTATGAGGACAACCTGGCCAGACTGCAGAAATTACAGCTTGATTCTGATATTTTCAGTCTGGCTGCAGAGGCTGATTTTGCACTGGATGAACTGCATATCCAGGGGCTTGCCAGGCTGGAGGTACAGGATATCAATCCCTTGCTGCAGGAGGCACAGTTGGCCTGCCATGAGAAAGCTGAGTTAAACGTGGGTTTCAGTGGACCTGTCAACTCTCCGGCAGCAGAAGTCGGTCTTGTCCTTCAGAGGCTGGATGGACACGATTTCTTCATAGAACATCTGCAGCTGGATGCAGATGTGCAGTACAACGGAAACAATAAAGAATCCATGGCACTTGCCCGGGGTAAACTGCGACTGAACGGGGTTGGTTATGCCCATTATAACCAATTGCCCCAGGATATGGAGCTGGATTTTGACCTGGATTTTTCTCACGACAATGTATTAAACATAAAGGAACTTAATCTGGCCTCTCAAGGCCTGGAGGCCCTGGCTCAGGGTGCAATGGACCTGAATGAAATGTGCTTCAGCGCCGAGATTAACAGCCACATATCAGCCTTTCAAAGGTTTTTACCGGATGAGGCTATGGATCTGGAGATTACCGGCGATATTGGATTTCAGGCTGCGGCAGAGGGCAACCTGCAGCAAAACCTGTATGAACTGGAAATTGACCTTTGGGGACAAGGGCTGGGGTTTGGCGAGGAATTGCTTGCTGACCTCATCGGCCAGGAACCCAGACTGTCCGCCAGGGCATCCGTCTCAGAGGATTTTTCCCTGGATTTAAAACAGGCAGAGTTATTCACCCGGGAGGCCAGGCTTTCAACTTTTGGCACAGTCAGCCTGGAGCAGGAGGAATTAAGTCTTGCAGCTGAACTTGACTTGGAAAACCTGGAGTTTTTGAGCAAAGCCCTGGAACAGGAAATAAGAGGAAAATTTTCAGCCCGGGCTTCTGCTGAAGGACCATGGGATGCAGTCGCTGTATCCTTGGATGTAGATATTTCAGGACTTAAGCCCGGCCCGGAAATAGAGGTCATGGATATTCAGGCCTCCGTGGATTCTGTCTACACTCCGGAAGCTTTTCCAGGCTCCATCAGGGCAAGCCTGAAATCCGCCCCGGGCAGGCTGGATCTTAGCTCTGACTTCCTGTTGCAGGACGACCATCTTGAAGTCTCCAACCTGCTGATTTCAGGTCTGGATGCAAGCATACAGGGAAACCTGGACTTGGATCTGGACTCGATGCTGGCCCATGGAGATCTGGATGTTTATGTTCCTGAGCTTGAATCTTTTGCCGAACTTACAGGGCAGAAGCTGTACGGTCATATTTCAGGCAGGATTAACCTGCAAAGGGTCCAGGACAGGCAGGATTTAAGCCTGAATTTTGAAGCCATGGAAGTTATGCTGAATGGTACAAGCCTGATCTATATGGACCTGGCAGCTGAGGGGCAGGATCTTTACTCAAGCAGGGAATTCAGGGCTGACCTGAATATGTCCGGGCTGCAGGCAGGCCCGGTTTATTTAAGTTCCTGGAGTACCAGCCTGCAGGGGCAGGACATGGAGATCGGCCTCAGCACCAGTCTGGACGGACAGGCGGTGCATCCCCTGGTGTTAAGCGCGCAGCTTTCCTATACTCCCGGGGAAAATGTGCATGAAATAAATCTGGAAACGCTGCAGGGGAAATACGCTTATGAAAATTTTTCCCTGCAGCGGGCTTTGAGTGCAGTCATTGAGGACCAAGAGATAAGGTTAAGCCCGTCAGAGCTTTCCTGGGGGGATGGAAGCCTTTTTTTTCAGGGCGCTCTGACTCCTGTAGAGGTCTCATTAGAAGTCGAGCTCCAGAATCTCCTGCTGGCCCAGATCCCGGCTCCGGCCCTGGACATGTTTCACGGAAAACTCGCCGGAAAACTGCAAGTTCAGGGAGAGCCAGGCAAACCTGGAGTATCAGCCAGGCTTGAGCTTTCTGATTTCAGGTCCACTGTTCAGGATATGCCTGAGCTGGATATTGTTTCTACGGCGTTGCTGGCGGATAATACTGTGCAGGTTGAAGCATCTCTTTTTAAAGGACAGGATCAGCTTCTGGGCCTGGAGGTCGAGCTGCCCGCAGAACTGTCTCTGGAACCCGCCGCCTTCGCGCTCCCGGATCCTCTCCCACTTCAGGGCAGACTGTTTTCCACCCTGGAACTGGAAAAAGTTGCACCTCTTTTTCTTTCTCCGGATCAGAATCTTTCAGGGCTGATTAAAAGCAGCATGGATATTTCAGGCACAGCCCAGGAGCCTGTCTTTGACGGCAAAATAGAGCTCGAGGGCGGTATCTTTGAAGATATGAATGCTGGTATATATTTAAGGGAAATAAAAGCTTTGATCAAAGCCCGCAATGATTTGATGGTGCTTGAAGAACTGGCCGCAAGCGACGGAGGGACGGGCCGCATCGAGGGTGCCGGCAGGCTGAGCCTTGATCCGGATAAGAATTATCAATGGGATTTCCATCTGCAGATACAGGATGCAGATATCTTGAGGCATTCCCTGGCAGTAGTAAACATAGCCTCCTGTGACCTCGGCCTGTCAGGAGATGCTTCCCAGGCCCTGGTTCAAGGCTCGCTGACTTTTGGCCGAATCGAAGCCATGCTGCCTAAAGCTTCGCCTCCGGGAGTGGTTCATCTGGAGGTCACAGAAAAGAACAAACCCCCCGATGATCTGCCTCCGCCTCCCAGAAAGGTTGATCTGGAAGCATATCCCGTAAAGCTTGATCTTGAACTCAGTTTTCCGGCCCGGGTCTATGTCAGGGGGCGAGGCCTGGACTCTGAATGGGGGGGCCGCCTCTATATCGAAGGCATGGCACACGAACCCAGTATACGCGGTGAATTGAGCCCTGTGCGGGGCAGACTGGACTTCCTGGACCGCCGCTTTGACCTGGACCGGGAATCGCAGGTTTTTCTGGACGGCGCTTTTCCTCCGGACCCCATCCTGGATATGAGGGCCAGGTACACCCAAAAAGACAGGGATATTTTCGTGCGGATACACGGGCGGGCTCTAAGCCCTGAACTGGACCTGGAGTCGGACCCGCCAATGCACAAGGATGAGATCCTGGCCTGGATCCTTTTCGGACGTGATCTTTCGGATATTACACCCTTTCAGGCCTTAACCCTTTTAAATGCAGCCCACGCAATGGCAGTAGGCGAACCTGGACCGGGCATGATGGATCAGTTGAGGTCTCTGGTAGGTGTTGACGATATTGAGATCACCCGGGACGATGAGGGCGAAGTCCAGTTCGGCCTGGGCAAATACGTACATGAGAGGGTTTACATGCAGGTCAGAAAGGGTGCCGCCCCGGGCTCCGAAGAGGTGGCTGTGGAAATTGATCTTACCCCCAGGATGTCCCTGGAGGGCAGCGTGGAGTCCGATGCCGACAGTGGGGTGTTCCTGTTCTGGAAACGCGATTATTGAAGAACCGGCTGCACGATAAAAAATTCACAAGCATGACCGGCCCGCATGTTGCCGAGAATTTGCTGGAATTATAACACTACAGCGAAACTTATTTTTTGGCCTCCGGGGACTGGCTCTTTTGCCGCCTGATTTTTTGTTCAATTGCAAGTTTTCAAACGGCAAAAGTGCCTGTCCCCAATTGAGACAGGTTATAAATTTTAGAAGTTTCGCTGTAGTGATA
>PWSL01000153.1 GCA_003563255.1 Desulfonatronospira sp.
CGGGTTTTATCATCTCTATCCACAGATCCCCGGGACATGGTCATTTCTGTTTAGACGTACTCCTCAAACCCTGTCACAAACATCAAAAATATTCCCGAGGCGGGGCGGGAAGCCCTGCCACATGCAAAGCGCTGAACAGATACCCGGCAGGACTTGCTGAAAGAATGTAATCATTCAGGGAGATACCGGCCTTTTGCCAATAGTCACCACTGAGGACCCCCTGAATGGTTCCAAAAAAAAGAATAGTTGAACAAATGGATTGAATTTTGTGAAAAAATATGCAAACAGTCCTTATCATTACAGCGACACTTTGAGTAAATTATCGCCTCGGCCACCGGGGACAGGCACCCCCAAACCTTTTTCTGAAGGATGTTTGACGGCATTTTAAAAATAAGTGCGGGGAGAGCCAGTCCCTTCCAGCTTAAATAAATTGTCGCTGTAATGTTATCAGACCGCTTTTATTGTAAACTGAAATCCTTATACTTGAGTCCGGGCCCTCTGGATGACCAATGCCTTATGGTTAGACCGCCCGGGAAGGTACTCACTGGTTACTGTAGTGCTGAATAAAGGATCAGATCTCTGTGTTGCTGCAGAGTAAACTTTTCACGGAGGAGGACAATGTCATGAAGCATCTGCTTATTCTCTTTTGGGCTGCTCTGGCTGTCATGTTGGGATTAAGCCTGTCCATGGGAAACACCTTTGAAAAGGAATATGTGGGCTCGGATGCCTGCAAGGGCTGCCATGTTCAGGAATACGATAATTTTATGCAATATGCATCCAAGTCAAAATCCGATGAAAATGTACAGCTTATGATGGACAAATTGACCCCGGAAGAACAAAGGGAATGTTTCGAATGCCACACTACCGGTTACGGGGAGCCCGGAGGATTCATCAGTTTCGAAGAAACCCCTGAAATGGGTCATGCAGGGTGCGAAGTCTGCCATGGTCCGGGTTCTGAACACGCCTTTACCGGGGACCCATACCTCATTGAAGCAGACTTGACCATAGAAGAACATTGTGCACCATGTCATGACGATGACCGGGTCCGGAACATCAATTATAAGCCGCTGCTTTATTCCGGAGCGCACTGAGGGAAAGCAGGGGAAAGCAAGGGACAGGCACCCCCGCACTTATTTTTGTCACAGAAAATTTCAGCATATTTGAAAAAAAAGTGCGGGGGGAGCCAGTCTCCGTGCCACATGCAAAACGCTGAACAGATACCATTATCACAGCTTTGAGTAACCATCAGGAGAGTAACTTATGAAATTTTTTGACATATTGTCCAGATCCATACTGCTCAAGGTGATTGTATTAGTGACCTTGCTTGCCATAGTTGTTTTTGCACTCCTGATCATTGTTAATTCTTACTGGCAGAGAACTGATACTGTAACTCAGATAGAAAGCCAGGGTTACCGGACCACTGACCTGGTTGAATTGAATATTGAAGAACCAATGCTCATAGGCGACAACCAGGGCACTCATCAGCAGTTCGCCCGCATTAATGCCCTTTACGATGACCTGTGGGTATACCTGACCGACTTCCGGGGCAATATAACTTACTCCACCCGGGAGGATATCTTGCGTCAGGATGTGGATCAAGTGCTCCCTGAACCGGAAATTCACGGCGTGGTCCTGCAAAGCCTGGAACGGGAAGAGGAGCACTCAGGAATGGTAACAGCCGGTGGTAGAAACTACTTCATGACCGTGCGCTCCATACCCAACGAGCCCGAGTGCTACCACTGTCACGGCAGTTCCCAGCCGATTCTGGGCAGCATGCTGGTAATGCAGGATATTGACTCCGAACTTGCCGTACTGCATAAACATCAACTCCAGAATGTCCTGCTGGGCCTGGGTTGTCTTTTGGTCCTGGTATTTACACTGGTCTACTTTCTAAAGAAGACTGTGATAAACCGGATATCCTACCTGCATGACATGGAAACCCGTGTCAGCCAGGGAGAACTGGACCTGGAATTCAGGGATCTCGGCACTGATGAACTGGGCAGGTTGAATAATGGATTCAAGGAAATGGTTCATAACCTGAAACAAAAAATCCATGAGTCCCAGGAAAAAACCAGGATGGCCGAGGAACAGTCCAGGGAAGCCAAACTGGCCATGGAAGAAGCAGCCCAGGCCAGAAAAGCCTCCGAACATAGAGAAGAGAAAATGCTGGAGGCTGCAACCCAGGTACAGGGCATAACCCGGGAACTGACCCAGTTCACAGAACAGCTGGCGGCCCAGGTGGAACAGGCCAGCAGGGGTGCTGAGGAACAGAGCAGGCGTACTACTGAGGCCGCAACATCTATGGAAGAAATGAATGCAACGGTATTAGAAGTAGCCCGGAACGCTTCCAGATCTGCTGATGATTCCAGCCAGGCACAGGAGACAGCTCAGTCCGGAGAACAGACGGTCCAGAACGCAGTCCAGGCCATTTCTACTGTGCAGAGTAATGCCCTGACACTGAAGACCCAGATCGCTACCCTGGGAGAGCAGGCAGACGGCATAGGCAAAATAATGAACGTCATTGATGATATCGCCGACCAGACCAATCTCCTGGCCTTAAACGCCGCCATAGAAGCCGCCCGGGCAGGTGATGCCGGTCGCGGATTTGCAGTTGTGGCGGACGAAGTACGCAAACTGGCGGAAAAGACAATGAAGGCCACCCAGGAAGTGGGTCAGTTTATTACCACCATCCAGGAAGAGGTCAAGAGAAACATGGAAAGCGTGGATCAGACGGTTGATTCCGTCAAAGGCGCTACAGAACAGGCCAATGAGTCCGGAAAACAGCTGCAAAGAATAGTGGAGCTTGTGAAGCAGGCCACAGAACAGGTACAGGCCATCGCCACCGCCACAGAAGAACAATCCACGGCCAGTGACGAGATAAACAGGAACATTGAGGAAATAAACAGAATATCCAAGGATACTGCCGAAGTCATGAACCAGTCCTCAAGGGCCATAAACGATCTCAGTAATCAGACTCAAAAACTTGAGCAACTGGTGCAAAAACTCCAGGAGGGCTCAACACAATAGCAGCCTTCCAGGGGCAGGTTTGACTCTTTCCGGATCAAACCAGGAGCAGAAAGCCAATGAGAAGCCCTGAAGTCATTCCGGCATTGGCTGCATGGCCGTGCATGCTGCTGGACTGCGGAATAAGCTCATCACTGACTATATAGATCATGGCGCCGGCTGCAAAGGCCAGGGAACCTGCTATCAGCACTTCGGAAATGCCGAAAACCAGCAGGCCCAGGGCTGTACCCACCGGCGTCATAAGGCCCGCTACCAGGGTAAATAATAAAACCTTGAGATTGGAGAGTCCGCCTGCTTTCAGCGGGCCTGCCACTGCCAGGCCTTCTGGAATATTATGCAGCCCGATGGCCACTGCAATAATCAGCCCCAGTTCCGGGCTGGATTCCAGCCCTGCCCCGATGGCCAGGCCTTCAGGGATATTGTGCATGGAGATGCCGATAAAGATAAGATAGCCTGTACGTAGCACGCTGCTGTTTATCTTCAGACGTTCGGGGTTTTCCACAGCCAGATTCTCACTGTCTGAAAGATGCGCATGGGGTATAAACCTGTCCAGCAGATACATAATGCCGCAACCCAGAAAAAAGCCTGAAAAAAAGACCGGAATGGTGCCCAGTTCCAGGGCTTCCGGCATAAGCTCCAGAATCGATATCACCAGCATTATGCCTCCGGCAAAACCCAGAAGCCCTGCCATGGTTCTTTTTCCCGGCGTGCCTGTAAACATGAGCAGGATTGCTCCCAGAGCAGTGGATGATCCCGCCAGCATACTGTAAATCAAAGCCTGCATATTCTTCCTGGTATCTGTTTAGGGGACTTATTTTTATTAAAAATGATCTTGGTTTTATTGGAAAAAAAAGTACGGGGGTGCCTGTCCCCTGCTTTCCTTAAATGCGCTAAGCAGATACGCAGGATTTAAGCTTTTGCTTCGCGTTCTGCTCAAGAGCATGAATACGCTCTGTTATTGTGGGGTGCGAATAGTAAAATCCGCTGTATAAAGGATGCGGATTCATGTTGGCCAGGTTTTCCGTACCAAGCCGGATCAGGGCCTTGATCATAGGCTGAACCCCTGCCCCGTGCTCCGCGGCAAATCTGTCCGCCTGGTACTCGTGTTTTCTGGACAGCATACTCAGTACCGGGCTCAACCAGAAAGTGACCAGTCCGGCCAGGATGACAAAAAGTAGAAGTGCAGGTGCCGGACCGGCGTGTTCAGCCTGGAACCCGAATGCCTCCACAAAAACCGGAGTCTCAAGGAGCCAGGCAGCCAGTCCAAAGCCGGCCAGCAGCATGACCGCGGATAGAGCCAGCATCCTGGGCACGTGCCCCTTTTTGTAATGACCGATCTCGTGGGCCAGGACCGCTTCAAGTTCCCGTGGCTCCAACTGATCCACCAGTGTATCGAAAAGTACGATGCGCCTGAACCTGCCGAACCCGGTGAAAAATGCATTGGAATGCCCGGACCTTTTGCTCCCGTCCATGATCTGGATAGTCCTGGCCTTGAATCCTGCTCTTTGGGCCAGGTTCATGAGCCTTTCCCGCAGCTCGGAGTCGGGCAGCGGAGTGAGCCTGTTGAAAAGAGGCAGAATGAGCAAGGGATAGAGGACCATCATAACCAACTGAAAAACAAAGACCACGGCAAAGGCCCAGATCCACCACAGGCTGCCCATCTTGATTATCAGCCAGATAATCAGGCTCAAAAGCGGTACGGCTATAACCGCGCCGATAATTA
>PWSL01000248.1 GCA_003563255.1 Desulfonatronospira sp.
AATTGGGATAGCCTTCCAAAATATCCTCTATAGTGCTTCCTTCACCCAGCTTGCGAACAATTAATTCCACAGAAATTCGCGTCCCCTTGATAACAGGCTTTCCGCGAAGCACATCTGGATTAATATCTATCCAATCACTCATTATCAATTACCTCCTTCGGAATCTGTGCGAGGCATGGGGTCTGACCCCAAGCTGCTTCTGTAAGCCTTCAGTATCATTAACGATACGCCGAAATTTTCATTGAAGGTATGCGGAACATTCTATAATTAACTGTTATCATTGCCTTTACTCAACTTAAGCCATCTACCCTCTGGATATGCATCCCAGCATCCCAGCCTCAAGTTCACACTCCACGCTTGCCCCATGAAACCATGTCTTTGTTTCATCGAGGCCAGCCCCATTTCGTAAACATAAACCCTCTAAGTTGACATTCCGTGCCGGACGCGTTTTGTATACTTAAACCCCCTAAGTTCACACTCCGCGTCGGACGCGATATGTAAACTTAAGCCCCGTAATCCGTCTTTTTTTCTTTGGCTGTAAAACCGATCTTTTTTTGGGGGCCTTTCTCCTCAAAGAGAATCTCCTTTATAGCCTGAAAAACCATTTCAAACTGTTCATCATATTTTTGCTCCAGAGCTTCGATCTTCTGCCGCAGTTCTTCATTTTCAGCCAACATTCTGCGCATCTGGGTGAATGTTCTCATAATCTGGATATTGACCTGAATGGCCCTGTCGCTGCGCAGCACACTGGAAAGCATAGCTATACCCTGTTCTGTGAATGCCATTGGTAGATACCTGCTGCCTCCCCAACTTGAGGTCACAATTTGTGACCTCAAGTTGTTGAACTCTTGCCGTGTCAGCTCAAACATAAAAATCTTCAGGGAAGCGTTCGGTATTTCTGCGTACCGCTTGTTTTAGAGCTTTGGTTTCAACCCCATAAAGCTCAGCTAGATCCTGGTCAAACATAACCCTGATACCGCGAACAAGATATATGCGATTGGCAATGTTCTCTATGGGTATAATTTCATCCATGACAGTCCTCGTAGTTTATTGAGGCCCCAAAAATCAAGCCCCGGTCAACAGGTGTCCCCAAGACTGGTTACTGGATTTTGCGGTATACCCTTTGTGTATAATGATTAAAAGACCAAAAGCTGTGAACCCGATAAAACAAAGAGAACAGTCAGGCATTGCGCACTGCTGCCCGGGCCTTGACCCCGAAATGCTTCTTCCGGAGCTCCCATTGCTGATTTATCTGCAGCCAGGCGGCAAAGAGTATCACCAAGGGAAGCAGCCAGATATAAGAGCTGACCTCCTGGACCTGGAGGAGGTTTACTATTTGATTTCCGGCTATAAGCAGCACCAGAGCAGTCAGGGCGGCAACACCCAGGGCGATGTAAGCCGAAAGCCTGGCTATGCCACTAGCATCGCTGTCCTCCTTGGGCAGGACAATGGCTATGGGGTAGGACAGGGCGGCAATGGGGGTTATCACCGCCACAATAGCCATGAACGTACCCAGGATACCGAAAGCTTCCGGGCCATACAGCCTTGTGATAATGGGCGCAAAGGCGATGACAATGGCCTGCGCCCCGGCAGTCCCCGACGCCACCACAGCCACATTCCGCACAAACTTGCTTCTATACGTGCGTTCCAGGAATTGCTTTATCCCGGCTATGGAAAGAGCCGCTTGGGCACCAGTCGTATTCCCCATCAATCCTCAGCCAATTGCCACACTATAATTACCCCCGCCAAGTGTACACTCCAGGCCAGACCCATTCTGTAAACTTAAACTCCTCTAAGTTTACATTTCGCGCCTGCCCTATGAAATATCTTCCCATTTCATCAGGGCCGGACGCATTCTGTATACTTAAACCCTCTTTCCTCTAATCTTCTCAACTTCTCATCCTCTAAATCTACCAGGGGCATCGGGGTCTGACCCACAAGCTGTGTTCTGTAGCATAAGTCAAAAAATAAAGAAATAAGAATTTTTTGCCGCTGATGGCTTATAAATTAAAAAACAAAGAATAAGAATTTTAGCCGCTGATTGCGCTGATCTGCGCTGATAAAGCGGACACAGGCCATCGGGGTCTGAGCAAGTTTTTCTTGTAACCATCCAGTATCATTGGCGATACACCGCATTTTTCATTAAAGGTATGCTGCCAAGGGCCGAGGAACAAGGGCCGAGGGCCGAGTTAAAACTGGTTCTTGGTTCCTGGTTCGTCGTTCTTGGTTCTTGGTTTCCGGGGAGCACTTTTGACAGTACAGTTAAGAAAGCAACTCATTCAGTTCTTGTTTGTCGATCCATAACAAAGAACCAAGCACAAGGAACGAGGAACATGTCAAGGTTACACTATTGAACATGGTGGTCTGACCCCATGCTTCTAAAAAACGGGGGAGATTTCCAGGCTGGTATAAATATAGCTGCCATCCTTACGAATAAAAGTATACTCAAACTGTTCCTTGATGCCTTCCTTTCTGCGCTGCATGTATTCCCGGGCGACTTGAGTCTCTTGCTCATCCATAAACTCGAACAGGTGCTTACCTTGCATTTCCTGTACAGTGTAGCCCAGCATTTCAGCCATGCGCTGGTTGACAAAGACAGTGTAGCCTTCTTTGTCAATCTGCCAGACGCCTTCATTAAGGTTTTCAACCAGCAGGCGGTATTTTGCTTCACTGTCTTGAAAAGGGTGTTGAAAAGATTGATGTATATTCAGTAATTTCAGATAGTTATATATAAAATCGTGATTTTGAGAATTTTCGAATGTCCTCGGCTCAGATTTTTTTAAAAATAATCAGCTAAAATCAAAAAAAATACTTTACTATTTAAATAAATCACTGTATATTTCCTTTATATCAACTCAATATAAAGGAGATAGTTATGCAAGGTAAAATTTTAAGAAAAAAAATAAAAAAAACAATAATGTCCGAATTAAAGAAAAAATCTCTTAAATGGAGAAAACTACCAAAAAAAGAAAAAAAGATTATCGTAAATGATGTTATAAACGAAATTATTGCTATGAATGAATCTCTTGAAGCATCTGATTATTCTATAGCAGAGTTGACAGGAATAGAAAATCAAATCGTTAACAGAAATATAATTCCATTGAATAAAATGGATAAAGTAGTCAATGGACTCAAATCTAATAAAATGCTAAATCTAATCTATCATAAAAGAAAATCATATATAAAAAACAAGGAGCTCACGTTTATTGATGGCTTGCTAGATGATAATGTACTCGACGCATTAATGGCGTATCAAGGATTTACACCTTCCATGAGAGAGATTATGCCACATCAACTCCTTCGTGCTGAATTGCTCAAATGTATTAAATATCCCGAAATTAGCTATCGAAAATTTTGCTCAAACGAATACTTTGGAATGCATCAAAAAGAAAATAAGGCTTTTGTTAGACTGCCTATAAATAAAAATGTTTTTATTGACCATACTCAACTCTCTAAATTTCGTAAAAGCCTTGGATTTCATAATCTAGTAAATATAATGGTATACATCATTTACCACTTACAAAAGAAGGGACTCTTACATGACAAAGTCATCCATGGCATAGATTCTACGGACTTGACTACAACAGAACAGTCCTTGCTTGCCTCAATCACAATCAATGGGCACAAAGTACGCATTTATACTGACTTAGATGCTGACTGTGGCAAACGCCGCAATAAAAATGATAAATCAACCTACGTCATAGGATATAGAATGCATACCTTGACAGCTATCAATCCTGAAAATGGCCACAACCTCCCTTTGATATCTTTGTTGGCACCTGCCAATCACCATGACAGCCTGTTTGCTCACCCACTGATCTCCTTGGCTCAAGCCATCGGACTTGATGTCAAACTGGTCACAGCTGATGAAGCATATCATGACAATCAAGGTGATATCTATAATGATACCGGAGCTACCATCATTACTCCACCCAATAAAACAGTCACCATCCCCGACTTTGTCGATGTGGAACAAAAACAGGTTTTTTGCAATAAAAACTGCGAGTTTGCAATGGACTACATAGGCACCACCGAGAATAATCACCATGAGTTCAAGTGCAGCGCCAACAGGGGAGAATGTCTTTTTGCCGGATCATGTACAGGATATAGATTCATCCCTTTTGACTCCGGATACTTTCAACGCGTGCACAATTTTCTTGAACAAACCGAACACGCCATTGATATCCGTAAGCACTCTGAAAGACCATTCAACCTGCTCAAAAACAGGGAAGGTCTTAAGGAAACCCGGGCTAAAAGCCAGCATGGAATCCTGGCTCGCTGTGTATTTGCGCAAATGGCTACCTTGCTGATAGAAATGGCAGGGACCAGGAAAAAGCAAAAACCCAAGAAAAAACAAGAAAAACAATTGTCACTGCCAATGGCTGCATAGAAGTAGAAACAAGTAAGCAAAAAAGCACTCGTTAAGTTTATACAGTATAGTTGCGTCCAGTTTTGATCAGGCAGGGCATGTGAGGCCAAAAACTCCACCCTATATTGGGCAAAAAAACGGAGTAAACAAAAACCCTCCTTGCACTTGGCAGAAATTAACTGCACGCAAATAGAAAAAATATCCTCATTTTCCAAAAATAGGCAACAAGATAGCTTGACCTTCACTATTCTGAAGTGACTTGGCAACACCCTTTAAAACTTCTTAAACCTAAACAACTCCCACGTCTCTCACTACTCACCGCTTCCCAACTCATCTGTCATATCTTCTGTCACTCCCCTCGCTCCCTCATCCCAC
>PWSL01000385.1 GCA_003563255.1 Desulfonatronospira sp.
GCCGGAACACTGCACCAAGATCGCTGTTGTTGGCTGCCTGGACAGAACCTCCGTGCATCTCGGCCACATAAACCACAAAGGCCAGCCCCAGGCCGCTGCCCCGGGTCTTGGTGGTAAAAAAAGGCTCAAAGATCTTGTCCTCCATGCTTAAAGGAACTCCCGGACCCTGGTCCTCTACTTCGATAAACCACCTGCTGTTCTCCAGTCCTGTACGGAGATTGATTCGGCCCTGCCATTCGTTGGCTTCTGCAGAATTCTTTAATAGATTATAAACCGCCTTGGCAATAAGATCTCTATCGGCACTGACCTCGATACCGGTATCGGGCAAATCAAGAACAATCTTTATGTCGCCCGATTCCTGCTGGATTTCAAACCTCTGCACAGATTCTTCAACCAACTGGTTCAGATCTACGTCTTCCCTCACAGGCTCAGCTGGACGGGCGAATGTCAGAAAGTCCTCCAGCAAACGGCTGATGCGACGTATTTCATCATCTATGAAATGCACCATGGGGTGATCATGTCCAATAGACGCCTCGTCTTTAAGAACATCCAGGGAACTTTTGATTATACTCAGGGGGTTTTTCACTTCGTGGGCAATGAGCATAGCGAATTTTCCCAGTTCTGCCATGGTCTTTTGCCTGGCCATATCCTGATAGGCCTGCTCCAGTTCTTTTCTGCTCTTATCAAGGGAGTCCAGCATGGAATTGAAAGCCAGAGCCAGTTCTCTGGTTTCCGGAATATTGTCCGGCCGGGCCCTGATTTTCCTGTCACCCCCGGCGATGCGGGACGCGACCCCGGCCAGTTCGTTGACCGGGTTAACCAGGGATCTGGATATAATATAAAAAAATAAAATGGACAATAAAGCCACAACAAGGGACAAAACACCGAAAGTTCTGAGCAGCGAACCCTGCAGGCCATGAATTTCCTGCAGGCTGAAATAGACCTCGACTTCTCCAATAATCCTTTCACCATCTTCCATGCTGAACAGGTGCAGGCCCTGAACACTGTCTTCATCAACCTCCCTGGTCCTGACCATGTCAGTGGCGACAGTGTACTCTCCAGGATGATCCTCAATGGAAGCAAAAAGGCTTTTGCCTGAAGAGTCGCTGATTCTTACCCCCACAACATCCGGTTCCGACATCAGACTAGAGCCAAGCCCTGCCAGCATCCTCTCATCATTAATCAAGAGCCCCAGTTCGGCATTTCTGGCAAGATTGCCGGATAAAAGCTGGTTTCTTTCATGGAACCTGTCCTGTACGTAACCACGCATCATGCCCAGGCCCAGATAACCCATTAAAAAAACAGGTCCGGCGATCAGCAGAAAAGCCGCCACGAGTAGACGAAAGTGAAAACCCGGTGCCTTCATTGATTCCTCTCCGGCAAAGTAATCCCCAGGCTCTTGAGTACCCGGTCATTGAGGATGATTTCATAAGCAGGCAATATCTCCTTGCAGGGCAGACTCTGCATAAGGTCAATAGCTAGATCCGCCGTCTGTTTGCCGATTTTTTCAAAATCCAGCACAAAAGCTGCCGCCGCCCCTGAATCATAAAAAAACCGGTTATATCCGACAACCGGTTTTTTATGGTGCAAGGCCTCTTTTATGATATATTCAATCAGGGTCTGAGAGCTTACAGTCCGGTCAGGCACCAGCCACAAAGCGTCTATTTTACGCCAGCCGGACTGCAGCGCCTCCGGAATCTCTTCTCTTGAGGATACCTCCAGAGGAACCAGTTCCAGACCAATAAAGCGGCCTATAACCTTTGCCTCCTGGAACAAAGGGGTGTTGAACTCTGGATCGAACAGGATGCCAATACTCTTAATTCCAGGCAAGACCTGCCGTATATCCCTTATCTGAGTGGAAGGAGGTATATATAATGAAACTCCGCAACCAGGCTCTATATGCTCATTGGCCAATGACTCAGGATTTAATACCATAGTATATACCTGAAGGGCTTCAATGTCCATGGACCAACCCAGCCTGGTGGCTTCAGGACCTATGGAAATAAACAGGTCCGGATCTGAGGCTGACACTTTCCTCTCAAGGTTAGCCGGTTGCTCCAGATCCTGCTGCTCCATAATGAACACGCTTTGCTGTAAATCTGCATGTTCATCAAGGGACCGGCGCAAGCCACCCAGAGCTTCCATGTATGGCTTTATGTACCGCGAAACCAGAATTGTAGCTCTGGAAAAGTCGTCCTGGCTTGTAAGGGCCATAGCCGGTGGGGGGATGAGGCAGAGAAAAAGCACCAGGGCGGCAAGCAGGTGCGCATGAAAAGACAGAAACTGGTGCGGCGGGTACTTCATGGTAAAATGCAGATTTCCCTGTTCACTGACCGGTTACCCGCAATACTTCCTCGATGGAAGTGGTGCCTTCCACCACCTTGCTCCAGCCGTCGTCGCGCAGCAGGGTCATTCCCTGGCTGACGCCCATTTTGCGAATGGCGACCACACTTTTACTCTGCAGAATCATTTCCCTTACCTCATCGTTTATGCTCAATAGCTCAAAAATCGCGATACGACCGCTGTAGCCGGTAAAGCCGCATCTGGCGCAGCCAGCAGGCTGGTAAACCTCTACGGGGCGGTCGCCGAATAATAAGTTGTACTTGTTTATCACCGCCTGGTCCGGAATATATTTTTTCTTGCAGTAAGGACAAAGCACCCGCACCAGTCTCTGAGCCATTATGCCTATAAGAGAAGAAGCCAGGAGGTAATCCTCCACTCCGATCTCGATCAGCCTGGAAATAGCTCCCGCGGCATCGTTGGTGTGCAGGGTGGAGAAGACCAGATGGCCGGTCAGAGCGGACTGAATGGCGATGTCGGCTGTTTCTTTGTCTCTTATCTCTCCGATGAGAATTACGTCCGGGTCCTGGCGCACAATGGATCTCAGGCCTGTTGCAAAATTCAGCCCGGCTTTAGGGTTGACGTGAATCTGGTTTATACCGTCCAGTTCGTATTCTACAGGGTCCTCGATGGTTATGATTTTTTTGTCTATGGAATTGATCCTGTTCAAGGCCGAGTACAGGGTGGTGGTCTTGCCACTCCCGGTGGGCCCGGTAACCAGCAGTATGCCGTAAGGTGAATGAATCAGGTTGTTGAAAATCTGGTACTCTCGTTGCGGAAATCCCAGTTTTTCCAGGGAAAAGGAGGCGCTGGTGCGGTCCAGAATACGCATAACCACGCTTTCACCGTATACTGTGGGCAGGCAGGATACGCGGATGTCAATATTTTTGCCTGCAATCTTGGTTTTTATGCGGCCGTCCTGCGGAACCCTTCTCTCCGCTATATCCAGCCTGGCCATAATCTTCAGACGGGTATTAACGGCCTGCTGCAGGTTCGGAGGCAGGGTCTGGTGCTCCTGGAGCAGACCGTCGCGACGAAAACGGATCAGCAGACGATCGTCAAAGGGCTCAATATGTATGTCGCTGGCCGCCTCTTCAACGGCGCTTGTAAGCACCTGGTTGACTTTCTTGATGACCGGCGCCTCAGAAGCCAGATCACGCAGGTGTTCAAGGTCCTCAAAAGCATAAGCTGACTCAGCGATTTCCTCAGCCGGCTTTTCATCTTCATCAGGAACTGCTTCACCCTGGAAAAAATACTGGGCTACCCATTGCCTGATTTTGTCCTTCCGGGAGACCGAAATCGATATATCAAGGTCAGGATAGAGCTTTTTCAAAGTATCCAGAACCAAATGATCAAAAGGATCA
Organism: Desulfonatronospira sp.; assembly: GCA_003563255.1. Taxonomy (GTDB): domain Bacteria; phylum Desulfobacterota; class Desulfovibrionia; order Desulfovibrionales; family Desulfonatronovibrionaceae; genus Desulfonatronospira. The sequence continues at coordinate 3,705 of PWSL01000385.1, forward strand.
TTGAGTATCACCCGGACTCTGGTTTCAGACAGTTCCAGAGGAAAAGCGACATGCTCATCCAAAAAGTCTGCTGATATATGTTTGAAAGGGGCTGGATTGTAATCATCAGGAATGCTTTCCAGAAACTCATAACCAAAAGAATCCTGCAGCAAAGTCAGGTAGTCATCTTCGGAAACCAGCCCTGAGCGGACCGCCAGCCTGTGAAACGGTTCGCCGTACTGACTGGCCCCGGCAACCCGTTCATAATCGCGGCGGGTAATAAAGTTTTTCTGGATCATCATATCCACCAGACTGTGCATAATTATTTATTCTCCATCGGCGTCTCGAAAGTCAAAAGTTATTCCAAAGCGGGCTATGCCCGCAACCCAAAAACATATTCTCACGCAAAGGCGCAATGGTCGCCAAGGAAGACAGGATATTTTTTAATTTATCACTCGTTTCGCGTGACAAATCAAAAAGCAGCCTATCACTACAGCGACATTTTATTTTAGCTGGAAGGGGACTGGCTCTTTTGCCGCCAAATAGTCCGGCCGTTTTACGGTTTAAGGTCGGCAAAAGTGCCTGTCCCCGGTGGCCCAGGCGTTTAAGCTGGAAGGGGACTGGCTCTTTTGCCGCCGGATAGTCCGGCCGTTTTACGGTTTGAGATCGGCAAAAGTGCCTGTCCCCGGTGGCCGAGGCGATAATTTACACTTAGTTTCGCTGTATTATTAACTGATAATTTTAAATCTCCAGTCATGGAAAATTATTAAATTGATGAAAAAATTAAATCATTCCAGAGATATTGACTGCCTGATTATTTTAGGCATGCACAGGAGCGGCACATCTCTGCTTTCAGGATGTTTGCATCTTCTGGGACTGGATTTGGGCTCAAACCTCATGAAACCTACTGAAAGCAATAAGCTGGGGCACTGGGAAAACTATAATCTTATGCTGGCCCATGATATTCTTTTCAAAGACCTTGGTTTCAGGTGGGATATGACCGGTAATCTTCCGAAGGGCTGGCTGGAAAGTAAGGCTGCCCATAAA
>PWSL01000200.1 GCA_003563255.1 Desulfonatronospira sp.
ACCGGCATTGCAACGTCCTTCAGATACTTACACAGAAAACTTCTATACGAAGATTCTATCTCAGGCTCAGGAGAATAGGAGGTCAGAATATGCATCTGGTTGATGGCAGGCATGACCGGGATAATGCTGAAAATCTGGAGAGGCTGAAAAGAAATCCTGGTCGGGTCAGGCTTACCATGAACCCTGATAATACAAGGTTCAATCCATGATTCATCATCATTTATGATGTATATAATGGTTACCCCGTTGGTTAAAACTGAGCACATACACAGTTTTTCGTCCATATTACCTCCTGATTATTTAAAAATTTGTAACAGTTTAGCCAATTGCATGTGGCAGGCAATTAATCCATACCACCTGGCTCATTCCCGTCACCCTCCGCCTCTTTGCCTGAAGGACCGGCTTTATTTTTCCTTGGCCTGTCAATAGCCGGCAAAGACCTGAGCAATAATCTATCTACCATAAACCTGCTACAGCCCGGACATACAACATAAAACTCTGGAATCCCGGTCGAGCAGAAAGGACAATAATATTTTTCAGGTGCATTCATGATGTCTATACCTCCTTTGGATTGATTGTAACTTAAGCTGCCTGGTTCAGTAGCGACCTTAATCTCTTAATCCTGCCTGCCCTGATAAACCGGGGTCCTCTTTGTGCTGTTTAACTGGGGTTAATCCTGTCAAAAAAGCTCTTTTCTTTATTGGGTTGCCGGCAAAGCCCGCCTTAGTCCTTTTGTTCAGCATTAAACCTTTAATTACGGAAACTTTTGCCTGTATTTCAAAAATTTATTTCTTGATTCTGGCCTGGAACAATCAAAAATTTTAGTACAGGTAACCATTCAGGGGGGCAGGTCCCGGCCCGGGGACAGTCCCCAGGCCTGGTGCCAGGAACTACCACTGAGGACCACCTGAATGCTCACTATCGGTTCGGTCCCGGACCGCCCGGGTGAGTGCTTAACCCGCAAGATTCCGCTGATAGTTTTTTGAAAAACAGACAATCATAACCATATTATATAAGAAAGGCAGCACTGCTTAACCGAAAACATTCAGAGGGTACTCCACCGTGATTTTCGTTATCCTGGTTCTTCCGGTGCCTTGGCCCAAACATACGTTCAGTTTGGCTTTGAACCTTTTCCCGGCTACGTACTCTTTAGCCGGATGAACCTTAGTCCTGCCTGCCCGGTTAAACAAATCCGAAGGATTTCCTGCAAAGCAGGGTTTAACTGGGGCCTGCCCGGTTAAACAAATCCGAAGGATTTCCTGCAAAGCAGGGTTTAACTGGGGCCTGCCCGGTGAAACAACGCCTCGCGTTCCAGCTTTGCTGGGTTTAACCGGGTCATAAAAAACAAGAAAATTTTTTACCACGCGAAGCGCGTGGCAGGCCAGCCGCCCCGGTTGAATGCCCTTCGGGCTTGCTCTTCGAGCAATTCAACTAGGCAGGCAAAGTACGCAAAGTTTAAGAGGCGAAATAATTATCCTGTCTTCCTTGGCGACCTTTGCGCCTTTGCGTGAGAAAATGTTTTTGGGTTACGGGCATAGCCCGCGTTAGTACTTAGCGGGGGACAGTCCCCAGGCCTGGTGCCGGTAATCACCACTGAGGACCCCCCCTGAAGGGTTGCGTTTTACAGATTGAATGCAGGAGGCCTAAATGAATCAAAATAAACCATCGCACCTGGCCGTAGACTCCAGACATCCGGACTTTGGGCTCATTACCAGGAGGCTCAGGGAACTGGCCCTGAAAGGGGAGCAGACACAAAAATGCCTGTCCACTCTAAAAAACAATTCCATAAGAGACCGTCTTGAACCGGATCAACTCCTGTCATGGTTCGAAACAGCCCTGATAATCGGGGACATAAACCTGGCCCTGGAAATTCTTGAATTGTCCTGCGAAAGACATCCATCGCACATGGCTGTCTGGAAGGAGAGGTATGATCTTCTTGTACGCCTGAACAGACTTGAACAGGCACAGTCAGTCAGAGCCAGGGCCTTGAGCAGGCATCCGGACCTGGCAGGCGAGCTTGTTGTACCTGAAGCCATGGATGCGGACACTTCTGAACCCGATGTCGAAGACCCATTCAACCTGTTTAGAGAGCGTCAGGAACTGCAGAATCTTTATCTGCACTATTTTCAGGGAAGAGAGGATGTTTTTGCAAGACAGTGGGTGGACAAAGCAAAGCAGACTCAAGGCTATATGCCGGTTCGCAGGCCCATTGAAGCCCAGGACATACTGGAGCATATCAAGGGACATAGAACCTATGGCATCTATCTGTTGAGAAAGGACTCAACTGTAAAAACCGCTGTTGTGGACATGGATCTCAAAAAGGCCTTCAGGGACCAGAGACTCAAATCTGATGACAGACTCGGCATCAAGCGGGAAAGAGACTATGTTCATGATCGCATGGCCGAACTTTCTCTGCAAAAATTCGGCTGTAAGCCTCTGTGCGAGTTTTCCGGAGGCAAAGGTTATCATTTCTGGTTTTTCTTTGATGTACCTGTGCCTGCCGCCCTGGCCAGAAAGCTCATCTCGCCCCTGGCCGGCATTCTATCTAAGGACTGCCGGTTTTTCAGCCTGGAAGTCTTTCCCAAACAGGACCAGTTGCAGGGTAAGGGACTGGGCAACTTAGTCAAACTGCCCCTTGGTCTGCACAGGGTCACTGGCAAACCATCCTATTTTATGGGCTGCCTCAGAAATGAACCATGGACTAATATAAAAAAATTGAAAGAATACTCTGAGTTGAATTCTAAAAACCTGTTACAGGCCTCAAAAGACCAGCAAAAACAAAATGTGGCTATACATCCTGCCTGGAGTGAATGGGCAGAAAAATATCCCGAGCTGCACCTGCTTTCTGAGCGCTGCCCTCCCCTGGGCCGGCTCTTTTCCGCCCTGCGCAAAAGCCGGGAACTTGGGCTCAGAGAAGAGAAAGTGCTTTTTCAGACTCTGGGATTTTTATCCAGGGCAAACCATCTGTTGCATCACCTTTTGCAGCAACTTCCGGAGTACAATGTCCACCTGGTCAACTACAAACTTTCTAAACTCCGGGGTACACCCCTTGGATGCAGAAAAATCCACCAACTCCTTAACGTGCATCTGGATTTTTGTGAATTTGAAGATACCGGTACTTATCCCCATCCCCTTCTGCACTGCCGGGATTATATGTCTCCTAAGGGTAAGCCGTCCGAAAAAATTGAAAACCTGAGCGATGCCCTGGAGAACCTTAGAACCAGCCTGGACATTGTCAGACGTTTTATGCCTGTTGCTGGAAAATAGGAGCTGTTATTATGCAAAGGGTGTATATTCTGGAACAAGGCAGTTACCTTCGCAAGTCAGGACCCAATCTTGCTTTGTACAAGGACCAAAAACTTGTAGAGGAAATACCCGGCTCAGGCCTGAAACAGCTGGTGCTGATGGGCTACACTTCCCTGTCCGGCGGGGTCATAGACTTTCTTATCCGCAACCGGGTTGAAACCGTCTTTTTATCCCCTTCAGGCGGTTTCAGAGGCAGGTTGAACATTGACGAACATAAGGATGTCCAAAGAAGACGCAAGCAGTATCTCAACCTGTCCCATGAGGAGTTTGCCCTCAAAATAGCCAGAACCATTGTCCACGGTAAAGTACGCAACCAGGCCCGCTTTCTCCAGGTACAAGGGCAGAGAAACAGGAATGAAAACATACTGGCTGCGGCACTTGCCCTCAAGACTGTTTCCAGGCATACACGTGAAGCCCTGGATGTGGATACTCTCAGGGGAATGGAAGGCCATGCTGCAAGTATGTATTACCGCGCTTTTGGAATTCTTATTAAAAATCCGGACTTCAAGTTCAGCACCAGAACCAAAAGACCGCCTCAGGACCCACCCAACGCCCTGCTCTCTTTTATTTACACCATACTCACCAGTGAGGTCTTAAGCGCCATCAGGACAGCTGGTCTGGACCCCGGCCTTGGAGCCCTGCACGAACCGGCATACGGTAGACCCTCCCTGGCCTGCGATCTGGTAGAAGAATGGAGGACCTTCATAGCCGACAGGCTGGTACTGCAACTGATCAACCGGGGAACAGTCAAGCAGGATGACTTTGTGTACCGCAGCATTGCCAGGACAGATTTTGTTGATGAGCATGACCTGGTGCAAAAAAGGCCTGTAGAGATGAAACCAGGCCCCAGACGCGCCCTGGTGCAGACTTATGAAAACTGGATGAGTACAGAGCTACAGTCCAGAGAACTGGAAAAAAAACTCAGTCTTAGAAATTTTATCCTGCATCAGGTCAGACATTTTATGGCATGCATAATGGATGATAATCCTGAATATAAGCCCTTCTCATTATCGGAGAAAATGTAATGTTTTACCTGGTCTGCTACGATATTGTAGACGACAAAACCAGATATAAAGTAGCCAAAGTTTTAAAATCTTATGGCTACAGGGTGCAAAAGTCCGCTTTTGAATGCCCTGATCTGACTGAAAAAAGCTTTCTGAAAATGAAGGACCGGCTGGAAAGGTTGATCGACTTCTCCGAGGACAATATTCGCTACTATCGCCAGTGTCGAGCATGCATCAAGGACTTTGAGCATTCTGGACTTGGAGAAGAGCCTGAAATTAAATCCTATCACGTTGCAGGTTAATGAGGGACAACGAGTATCTGTTTAGCGCTTTTAAGGAAAGCAGGGGACAGGCACTCCGGGACCCACCTGAGCATCAATTTGTGCTCAAAATGACTCATTTTCTGGGACAAGTGGGTCC
>PWSL01000463.1 GCA_003563255.1 Desulfonatronospira sp.
ATCGCCAAGGAAGACAGGATAATTTTTTTCATTTGTCACTCGTTTCTCGTGACAAATGAAAAGGCAGCCTTGTCCAAAACCGTGTCCCGGTTTTGGACAATACCTCTGCTTCGCCTCTTAACTTTGCGTACTTTGCCTGCCCAGTTGAATTGCTCGAAGAGCAAGCCCGAAGGGCATTCAACCGGGGCGGCTGGCCTGCCACGCGCTTCGCGTGGTTCAATATTTTCTTGTTTTTTCTGACAGGGGTTCAGGAGTAAGCCACTAAAGCGGACTATGCCCGCAACCCAAGATAAAGAAAAGAGCTTTTTTGACAGGATTATACCCAGTTAAACACCCCAAAGGGGACCCCGGTTTTACGGGGCAGGCAGGATTAAGAGATGGATGAAGAGAAAATCATTTTTGTCCTGGCTCCCAGTTTAATGCCCTTCGGGCTTGCTCTGCGAGCAATTAAACGGGACAGGCGGAAGCCAGGCCAAAAGGTAATCCTGTAAATCCCGTTAATCCTGTCCAAGTTTCTTGTTTTTTGTGACCCGGTTAAACCCTGCTCCGCAGGAACGCTTTCAGCGTTGTTTAATAGCCCGGAGGGGGACTGGCTCTCCCGGGTTTCCGAGGCATTAATTTACACAAAGTGTCGCTGTAGTAATAATTCTTTTAATTATTAACCAAAGGAGGAGGACATTTCAAAACGTTGGAATTTTCAGCAAGAACATGCATTGGAAATGACAGCAACCATCAAACCGTGAGCATCGCTAACTATGCCTGAAAACCTGAAACCTTAAAGCATAGGCAGGAAAAAAGATGGATACTTCAAATTGGGATTGGGAAAAGGGGGTCAAAGTCATTGCAAAAATAAATGACTGCGACGCCGAGACGGAATGGCTGACAGAGCCTTACGCCAGCCCGGACGGCGAAAGGGTCGCTGTCCTGGCCAAGACGGAAGAAGGCTTTGATGTGTGTGTCAACGGAAAAGCCTGGGGGCAGACCTTTGACAATGCCTGGTACCCCCGCTTCAGCCCGGACGGCAGGTTCACCTGCGTGGCCTCCACGGAAATGGAGTGGACTTTGGCAGTGGACGGGGAACTCTGGCCTGAAACCTACGGCTACATCTGGAACACCCTGTTCAGTAAAAAGGGTGATGTCATTGCCGCAGCAATTCAGCAGGACGGGACTTACGGCATGGCCGTAAATGGTGAACAGGTCGGCGGGCTTTATGAGACAGCCAGTGAGTTTACCCTGAGCGCCGACGGTAAGAGAACCGCAACCGTGGTGCAGGTCCAGAGCATGGATGCGGCGGACATCTTCACCTTCCAGCAGGGCTGCTACAGCGTGGCCGTAGATGGACAGGCATGGGACATCAAGGTGGTCAACGCCTGGACCCCGACCTTCAGCCCGGACGGCAGCAGCGTTGCCGCCCAGATGCGCTCCAGCCTCTACGACTATTCAATCATTGTAGACGGCAAACCCTGGAGTAAAAACTTTCCCATGGTCTGGGATCCCTGCTTCAACCCCAAAACAGGGACAGTTGTCGCACCGGTGCGTATGGCCGGCAAATGGGGCATGGCTGAAAACGAGCAGGTCATCTGGGACCCTGTATATTTCCAGCTCTGGGAACAGAAATACTCCCCCGACGGCAACAATCTCTATGCCATCTGTGCACCCCAGTACGGACGCTGGACGGTTGTACACAACAACAACACCTGGACTGTGCTGGTAAACACCATGCTCACAGACCTGACATTAAGCCCTGACGGCCAGAGGGCTGCCGCAGCAGCCAAAGAAAAAGACAAGTGGACCATCATGGTCGACGATGCCCTATGGCCGCAATGGTACGATATGGTCTGGACACCGGTTTTCAGTCCGGATTCCAAACACATCGCAACCAAGGTGGAAAAGCCCGGGAAGAAATTTACCGTGGCCATAGACGGAAAGCATTACAAAGAGGATTTCACCCATTGCTGGGAACCTGTTTTCAGCCCGGACAGCCAGAAGGTGCTGATTCGCGCTGTCCAGGGGGGTAAGTTTAAACGAATCGTTGCCAAAGTGAACGAATTTTAAGAGAGGAAACCCATGCATAGCTTATACAGTTTTTTAGTCGGTCCAATGGTGTGGGTCTCGCTGCTCATTTTAGTTTTCGGTCTGATCGGCAAGTTCATTTACCTGACGAACATGGCCAAAAAGCGGGATCCCTGGGTATTCAACTACTTACAGCTAAAATACGCCCTGCGCTCCATTTTTGTCTGGCTCATACCTTTTGCCACCTTGAATATGCGCAGAAACCCGGTCATGACCGTAGTCACCTTCGCCTTTCATATCTGCCTCATACTGGTGCCTATCTTCGCCCTGGCCCATGTCATCAAGTGGGAAGAGGCCTGGGGGTTCAGCTGGTGGACCCTGCCGGAAACAGCGGCTATCATCATGTCTTTTATCGTCTTGGGAGGACTGGTGTTTTTTGCGGCCCGTCGCATCAAGCTTCCTGAGGTAAGATACGTCACCAGGCCCCAGGACTTTCTGATTCTCGTGGTAGTGGCCCTGCCATATCTTACCGGGATCCTGGCCTATTACCAGATTTTTGATTATCAGACCATGATCATCCTGCATATCCTGTCCGGACATCTAATGCTCATAGCCATCCCCTTTACCTGGCTCAGCCACCTGCTGTTGTTCCCCATGGCCAGGGCTTATGTGGGTTCCGAATTCCAGGGTGTGCGCAACGTCAAGGACTGGTAAAATAAACCTGATACAGGAGTAGAAACCATGAGTGAAGCTGCAACGGCCAAAAGAATTGCAGATCCGGGACTGGACCAGAGCATTGAAAAGCTTACTCCCGATCGCATAGAGGCCACCATATTAAGAGTAATCAATCAGGAAAACAGCGCCCGTCTCAAGACCTTTGTGGACACCTGTGTGCATTGCGCCCTTTGTTCCGAGGCCTGTCACTACTTCATGTCCTACGACCGCAATCCCCGTTATGCACCGGTGGGCAAAGTCAAGAACACGCTGTGGGAGATGATCCGCTGTAAAGGAAAAGTATCCAAGGAATTTATCAGGGACGCCGCCCAGATCGACTACACCGAGTGCAACCTGTGCAAGCGCTGTGTGCATTTCTGCCCCTTTGGAATCGACACTGCCTACCTCATGACCATTGTCCGCCGCATCTGCCATTTGCTGGGCGTAACCCCGCAATACCTGCAGGACACCAGTCACAGTCACGCCGCCACGTTTAACCAGATGTGGGTCAAGGACGACGAGTGGATGGACACTTTGCAGTGGCAGGAAGAGGAAGCCAGGGACGAGTTCCCCGGACTGCGCATTCCCCTGGACAAGGAGGGCGCGGACATAATGTACTCGGTCATTGCCCCGGAACCCAAGTTCAGGGCTCAGCTGATATACCAGGCTGCAGCTATATTCCATGAAGCCGGGTCAGACTGGACCATGCCCGCCTCCCCGGGCTGGGACAACAGCGACATGGCCATGTTCAGCGGTGACGCGGAAATGATGGGCCGGCTCAAAAGAAAGCATTTTGATACAGCCAGACGTCTGCGGGTGAAAAAGATAGTCATGGGCGAGTGCGGACATGCTTACCGTTCAGTGTACGACATGGGCAACCGCTGGCTGGGCTACAGGGACATGCCCATCCCCATCATCCACGCCATCCAGTTCTACTGTGAACTGCTGCGCTCCGGGAAGATCAAGGTAGCCTCGCAGATAAAGGAACTCTGCACCTTTCATGACCCCTGCAACACGGTCCGCGGCATGGGCTTGCACGAAATGGGCCGGGAAGTGGCCCGGGCCTTCTGCCCCAACTTCGTGGACATGCATCCCAACCGGGAGCACAACTACTGCTGCTGTGCCGGGGGTGGGGTAATCAACTGCGGTCCGCCGCATAAAATGACCAGGGTGCACGGCAACCGCATCAAGGCCGAACAATTGAAAGCCACCGGGGCCAAGATAGTCGTCGCCCCCTGCCACAACTGTCACGGCGGGCTTGAGGACATTATTCACCATTACAAACTGGATATGAAGCTCATGTTTCTTGGCGATATTATATTTGAACATATGCAAAAGCCCGGTGCCGCAGAGTAAAGGCAGACAAAGGAGAAAACCATGTCAAAAAAAATAGTCTACCTGTTGGGAACCATCGCTGTTGCGGTCTTTTTCCTTGCGCCGGCTTTGTATTCGTACACAGGCATGACCCATATCTACGAAGATGCGTTTCCCAAAAAAGAAAGGCCGGCTTCAGTTTTTCCCCACGATGAACATACCGACGTCTATGCATACGAATACGACCTGGAAGAATTGAAGGAGTGCTACTATTGCCATCACTTCGATGGACCTGACCAGGAGCACACGGATGACAGTGTGGGCATTGCCTGCGCGGACTGCCATCCGGTAGAGACCGATGATCCGGATACCACTCCTCTTATGCAGGCCTACCACATCCAGTGCAAGTCCTGCCACCAGGATGTGAAGGCAGGACCTGTGGCCTGCGGGGAATGTCACATAAGGTAAAACTAAAAAAAGGGCGCTTGAAGCGCCCTTTTTTTGCTCTTCCGGTTCAAATGCTTACAAACGTACGTAGCCGGCAAATGGCTCAAAACCATACCCCTACAGCGAAACTTATTATTAACCTCCGGGGACTGGCTCTCCCCGCACTTATTTTTTCCAATAAAACCAAGATCATTTGTAATAAAAATAAGTGCGGGGGTGCCTGTCCCCAATTGAGG
>PWSL01000456.1 GCA_003563255.1 Desulfonatronospira sp.
TATTGTTCCCACGCTCTGCGTGGGAACATTCCCTGGACGCTCCGCGTCCACAATGACCGCAGGAGCGGTCGGGCTACGCTCCCACGCAGAGCGTGGGAGCGATAAACCCCCAGATTATGCAAGCATTATGTAACACTTATTTTATGACAAACTCTTACTCCTGAAACCCTGTCACAAAAAACAAGAAACTCTTCTCTTTATTGTTGCGGACAAAGCATCACTATGGCGGCATATCAGTATTTTTCTAATCCATGTTGATTTTGAAATAAGATGAGGCAATGGTCAGGTCTGTGGAGTCGTAATATTTACGGATTGGCGGGCAAGCACGTAACACTACAGCGACACTTTGTGTTAATTTTTGCCTCGGCCACCGGGGACAGATGTGACTGCAAAAAGTCATTTTTGCAGTCACAGACGTCTGAGATCAGAGGTCAAAGGTTGATTGAGCCCGCCGATTTCCAGAGACTGAGTCAATGGTCAGAAAGAATCCTCAAAGCCCAGAGCTTAGACGAAGTTTTGAACGACAGTTAACAGGAATCAATAATCTACATAGATCATTTTTTTACTGCCTGTCACGCCTGCGGCGTGATTAAACAAACAACAGGTTTCCGTGCCGCAGGCGGGTTTAACTGGGGACTTCTGACCTCTGATCTCTGACTTCTGACTTACAGCTAAACTAAACAGACTTCCTTACCTGCGTCTCTTTATCCAGCCCCCCCCGCACCACAGCTGCCAGTTCCTTGAGTTGATACGGCTTGCCCATGAAGCCTTTGGCCCCGCACAGAAGAATGTCCTGCTCATGGTTGCTGGCTGCGTATCCGCTGGCGATGACCACCTTGACAGCGGGGTCGAGCTGCAAAAGTTCCTGGAGGCATTTACGGCCGCCCATGCCGGGCATGTTCAGGTCCAGCAGGACCAGGTCGATGGACTGGCCGTACTCTCCATAGATATCCAGGGCCTGTTCACCGTTGGCGGCCACTTTCACACTGTATCCGAGCATTTCCAGGGCTTCACGGGTCAGTTCCCGGATTTCCGGCTCGTCGTCCACTACCATGATGGTTTCACTGCCGCCTTGAAGCGATGGCTCGGGCATTCGCTCAACTTGCGCGACGTCTCCCTGTTCCACGGCAGGCAGATAGACCCTGAAAGTGCTGCCCAATCCCGGCTCGCTGTAACACTGGATGTATCCGCCATGGGCCTTGACGATGCCGTAGACCGAGGCCAGCCCCAGACCTGTCCCTTTGTCCACCTCCTTGGTGGTAAAGAAGGGATCGAAGACATGGTCCATGATCTCCCTGTCCATGCCGCAGCCGGTATCCGAGACGGTCAGGAGCACGTGTCGCCCGGAGTTTGAGCCGGGGTGCGCCCTGACAAACCCCTCGTCAACCAGGACATTCGCGGTTGCAATGGTCAACCTGCCGCCATCAGGCATGGCGTCCACGGCATTGCCCGCCAGATTCAGCAGGACCTGCTGGATCTGCACTGGATCCCCGGATACCGGCCCGGCAACAGGGTCAAGGTGCAGGTGCAGGTCGATCATCTTGGGAATGGTCCTTTCCAGGATCCGGGCCATGCCATCCACTTCCTGATTCACATTGATCCGCATCCTCTTGAATTCGGCCTTGCGGCTGAAGAACAGAAGCTGTTGGACCAACTGGGCGGCCCTGTCCATGGAACTGGTCACGACCCGCAAACGTCTCGCATCAGGGTGATCCTCGGGCTTGCCTTGTAAAAGCAACTCGATATTGCCGCGCATAGTGTGGAGAAGATTGTTGAAGTCATGGGCCACGCCCCCGGCCAGGATGCCCACTGACTCCATCTTCTGTGCCTGCAGCAGCTGGGACTGCAGCTTTTCTCGTTCAGCCTCTGCCCGCTTGCGCTCGGTAATGTCCCGGATCACATACACCATGCCCACAGGTCTGGACTCCTTATCGTGGATTACAGCACCGTTGACCTCCGCGTCCAGAATGGTGCCTTCATCAAATCGCAACTGATATACCTGTGGGCCGATATCCTTTTGAAGCCTTGTCCGGGCGTTCTTCATGGCCCGCAACTGGTCATCACCGGCAAAGAAAGAAAAGAGGTTCTTCCCGCAGATGGTCTCCCTGGGAAGATAGTCCAGACCGGGAAAGGCCATTTCGTTGACAAAGGTTATGGTGCCTTCCAGGTCCGACCTGATGATCAGGTCCGGGACGGTCTGCAGTATCTTGCGCTGCATCTCCTCGCTTTCCAGCAGGGCATCCTGTGCCTCGTCCAGGGCCTGTTTTGTTTTTATGGCGTCCTGCAGCCGTAATACAGCGACAGGAAGGATATCCAGAAAGTCGGCGTCCTTGGTCAGGTAGTCCGACGCACCCAGCTTCATCATCTCCACAGCCAGGCGCTCGTCGCCCTGTCCGGTCATAACGATAAAAGGGATTACCATCCCGTCGGCGGATAACGCTGCGATTATCTCCCTGCCCGTCATGTCCGGAAGAGACTGGTCCAACAAAATCGCTGCAGGCACAGAGGCGGCAATCCGCTCCAGGGCTTGAGCCCCGGTGGCGCAACCGACAGCCTTGACCCCGGACCTCGACAATGTTTTGATGACCAACTCCCGCAAGCTGTTGTCATCTTCAATTACAAGAAAATACTCTTCCGGTTTTCCGGTTTTGCTTTTCATCCTGATATCCACCGGTTTTATCAGTGATTCCCGTTGATCGTCGGCACCATTACAACCGTAAGAAACAGTCCGAGCTGCCGTATGGCATCCACGAACATATCGTATTCCACGGGCTTGGTGATGTAATTGCTGCAGCCCAGGGTGTGGCAGCGCTCCACCTCCCGGGGGTCATCGGTGGTGGTGATCATGATCACCGGGATTTTGCGCAGTTCCTTATCCGCCTTGATCCTCTCCAGCACATCGGTGCCATTCATCCTGGGCATGCGGATGTCCAGCAGCAGTACGTAGGCCTCCCCGGTTTTCCGGTGCGGGCCTTCGCCGTTGCGGAAGAGAAAATTCACCGTCTCCTGTCCGTCCCTGAAATGAATAATCGGGTTGGTGATGCCCGCCCGGGCGAGGTTCTTGCGGATCAGCTCGGCATGCCCCTCATCGTCCTCGGCGATCAGAATTATGACTTCCTGGTTCATGGATTTTTCTCATGAATCTGATTTCATACTTCTCCCAGCCCAACGCTATTGATTTTTCCAGGCCGGCGGCATGCTCACAATAAACACGCTGCCTTTACCGGGTTGCGATTCAACCCTGATCTCGCCGTACATCCGGGAAAGCGTCTGCCTGGCAATGGTCAGCCCCAGTCCTTCTCCCTCGGTTTTTTCGGGTTCCAGGCGGTGGAATAGCTCGAAGACATACTCCTGATGGTTCTCGGCGATGCCCATACCATTGTCCTCGACCCGATAGACCGCACGGTCCGCTTCCATCGCGCCCCGTATCTTTATCTTTAACGGCCGGTCAGGATCGCGGTACTTGACGGCGTTGTCCATCAGGTTCGAAAAGACCTGCATCACCTGTACTGAATCGCCCCTGCAGGCCGGCAGGTCCTCCACGGTCAATTCGGCTTCTGTTTCCTGCAGAGTAAACGCCAGGGATGAGGCAAGTTGTCCGATACATTCGTTCATGTCGATATCCTCGATCTGCAGGGCGGCCCGGCCGGAACGGGAGAGTTTGAGCAGCCCCTTGAGAAGGTTGTCCATCTGGCGGGCGCCGGCCCGGATGCGGACGATGGATTTTTTCATGTCCGGGAGTTCCGTGCGCAGGGCTTTTTCCAGTTCCTCCATGCCTTTGCCGCCATCAAGCATGGTGGTGAGTTCCTTGAGCGAGTAATCCAGCTCCCGGCTGAAGCCGTCCACGTTGACCAGGGGCGAGCGGAGGTCGTGGGAGGCCACGTAGACGATCTGCTCCAGCTCCTTGTTCTTGGCGTCAATAAGCGCCTGGATCCGCTTGGCTTCTGTGATGTCTATGTGGGTGCCAACAGTCCGATCGGTCAAATTCCCCCTGCTGTCACGAAGGGTCTGTCCCCGTGACCAGATCCAGATCCAGTCGCTGTCACGGCTCTTCATGCGGAAATGGTTTTCATACATCCCGACCGACCCGCCGGCCAGATACTCCGAAAAATGCCCGGCAGCCTTCTCCCGGTCTTCGTTATGGATCAAATCGATCCAGACTTGTGAGAGATTGGCTGAACCGTCCATGGTGAATTCATCCGGGTCATACCCCAGCATGGTAAAATACTCGGGGCTGCACCACAGGTAGTCCCTGTCCCGGTGGTATTCCCACGCGCCGGTGTTGGAAACGGCAATGATGGACTTGAAGCGGGCCTCGCTCACGCGCAGTTCCTCCTCGGCCTGCTTACGCTCGGTGATGTCAATATCGCTGCCCCGATAACCACTGAGGATGCCGTCTGAATTGAACTCAGGAAAACCGTTGGAAGAGACCCAGACTATATGGCCGTCCTTGTGCATCATGGCTTTATCCAGATCAACAACAGGGTCACGTTGCTGAAATATTTCCATGACCGCCGTCTTGAAAACCTAACGGCCTTCCTGGGGATGCAGATCGTAGAAGTACATCCTGCCCACCAGTTCCTGGGGATGGTAGCCGATAAGCTCCACGGCCACATCACCTACATGGGTGTAGAGACCATCGGCGTCCACCTCCCAGGTCATGGTACGGCTCTGCCTGGCAAGCTGGTCATAGCGCTTGTTGCTCTTTTGCAGTTCACCGGCCGCGTGTTCCGCATCGCGGCTCTTTATTTCCGTATCCCTGATGGTCTGCTTCAGTCTGCCGACCATTGTGGTGATGGCCTGTTTCAGCTGGTCTGTTTCCCCATAAAATCGACCGGATGTTTCAAAGTCGAGGTCGCCCTGGGTGACTTTTTCCGCATAGACCCTCAAGGCCTTCATGGGGCGCTGTATAGAGGCAATGAAGAAAACGGCAACAAGCATGACCGCTGCCAGGACCACGCTTGTTACGCTGATGACGGTCATGCGCATCCGGGCTGTCTGGGCCGCAATGTCATCCACATACACCCCGGTGCCTATTATCCACCCCCACGGCTGGAACAGCCTGACATAAGAATGTTTTAAATACAGTTCCTGCGTAACCCCATCTCTGGTGGGCCGAGGCCAGTCATAGACGACAAAACCGTCCCCTGTCCGCGCAACCACTTCCACAAAGGCCTGAAAAAGGTTTTTGTCCCGGCCGGGGATGTCCTGGGCCCTTCCATTCTCACCGAATTCCATGCTTGCAGCGCATTCAAAGAGGGGATCATCCAGAATCCTGCCGTCCAACTCCGGTTTTGTAGGGTGCATGATCATTTTGGGGAAAGGCAGAGTGTCATCGTTGATCCAGAGGTAATCATTGTCTCCGTACCGCATTTGCCGGATGCGGGTCATGGCCCGTTCCTGGGCCTCCTCCCTGGAAAATTCGCCCAGCCCGGCCCGCTGCTCATACTCCGCAAGCAAGGCATAGGAAACGTCCACGATGTTCTTGAGCCCCTTCTTGCGGTCGCTGAAAGTCTCCTCCTCAACCATTGGCAGAAACCAAAACAGGATGACACCGGAAAACAAAACCACAGTAAGCACCAGAAGACTGATCACCTTGGACCCAATACTGAGATTCAATAACATGCGCAACATAACATATTTTGTCCTCTGGCCTGTTTTCCAGTTTACAAACAAGTGCAGATTATCCGCAACCATTCAGGGGGTCCTCGGTTGTGCCTACCGGCTACATGGCCGCTTCGTCCCCCTGGCCGCTTCGGGGCAAAAGAGACTGCCCACGGAATACACTGAATATCACGGAATATGCGTTGCTTCGCAACGCTTTAAAAACTTCTGTGTCCTTCCGTGTGTTCCGTGGGCAAAAGCTCTTGGCTTCCTTTGAAGATGTGACTGCAAAAAGTCATTTTTGCAGTCACAGACGTCAGAGATCAGAGGTCAGAGGTCAGTAAAATCAAAGTGTAGCATGGGGACTGGCTCTCCCCGCACTTCTTTTTAAACGTGTCAGCCATCTTTCAGAAAAATAAGTGCGGGGGTGCCTGTCCCCTGCTTTCCTTAAAAGCGCTAAACAGATACGTACAAAGCGCCTGAACTGTTACCTGATTCCTGACCTCTAGCACATGCAAAATGACTGTTTGCAGTCGCATCTTCTGATTGCGGGGCCTGTCACAGCCATGATGCTGCTGACCCAGAATAACACTGCATCAGCAAGGCTATCGCTGCCACGATTTATTCAACTCGGCTGCTGCCTCCTGCAGTTTCCGGAATTCGTCTTCCAGAGTAGACATCAAGGTCCCGGCCCTGTCCAGCTGTCCATTGCTGCAGGCTTTCTCCAGCTTCAGTGCAACGACGCTCACAGTCTCGGCACCTATAGTACCTGAAGAACCCTTTAACCTGTGGGCATGAACCCTGGCCTCATCAAGATCATTTTGTTGAAGATATCCAGCAAGAGTCTTAATTTCTTCAGTGGTATCCTTCAAAAAAATGCAAACCATCTCCTCCGCGAACTCTTTATCGCCCGACATTCTGCTCAACAGCTCCTTTTGGTTCAGGATCAGGGGGATTCTGCTGTCAGAATCTTTATCTTGATGGACATAATACAGTGCATCAGCTTCCCTTGCAATACAGTCTTTTTCCGACTGCAGGACAGTACATTCCTCTGCCTGTGATCCACTGTTTCTGTCCATGCTTTCTGCATGGAACGGCAGCCATTTGTCCAGGGCTTCCGCCATGCTGCCTGGATTAACCGGCTTGGCCAGATAATCGTCCATGCCGGCCTGCAGGCATTTTTCCCGGTCCCCGAGCATGGCCCCTGCAGTCAGGGCTATGATAGGTATTCTTAACCGGGCGGCACTCCCTGCATCCATACTCCCGATTACTTCTTCAGCAGCACGAATGCGCCTCGTGGCTTCAATTCCGTCAACCTGGGGCATCTGCACATCCATGAGCACCAGGTCATAAGGGATGGACTCCAGTGCTTTCAGAGCTTCGAGGCCGTTGGCCACAGCATCGGCGTTCACTCCCATATTTCTGAGCATGGCCAGAGCTACCTGCTGGTTGGTGATATTGTCCTCGGCCAGTAATACCCGGGCCTTTCTTCCGGACAGATCAGGAATATTCTGTCTGGCTTTTTCCCGGGCCCGATGTCGAGTAATTATTTGTGCTTCAGGGGAGGGGCTCCTGGACACAGCCATGGCCAGACAGTCGTGCAGCTCCCGGTGCAGAACCGGCTTGGTCAGGCAGGCACAGAAGCCTGCTTCCTTCAGACGTCCTGCATCACCGCGAAGGCCCAGTGAAGTCATCATGACCAGCTGCAAATCTTTTGTTTTCGGATCGCTGCTTATGGCACTGCCCAGGGTCTCGCCGTCCATGCCCGGCATCTGCATATCCAGAATTGCCAGCTGATATGGATTATCTTCTTCCAGTGCCCTGTATATGAAACCCAGAGCGGAAGGTCCGTCTGGAGCCTCATCCGGTCTCATGCCCCAGGACCTGAGCCTGGTCATGAGAACTTCGCGGTTGGTGGGGTTGTCATCCACTACCAGAACTCTAATATCCTGTAGATCAGCCGGCACAGGCGGTTCAGGCTCATCTGGCTGCAAAACCTGCATACAGACCGTAAACCAGAAAGTTGCACCTGCACCCTCCCGGCTTTCCACTCCTATTTTCCCGCCCATCATCATGGCCAGCTGCCTGGATATGGCCAGTCCAAGTCCTGTTCCGCCGAATTCCCTGGTCACTGAGGCATCCACCTGGGAAAAGCTCTCGAACAGCAGCCCCTGCTTGTCCTCCGGGATGCCGATGCCGGTGTCGCGGATCGTGAATAAAAGCTCCACAGTCAGGGGGTCACACTGTTGAGCTGTAATGTCTGGTTCATGAGACAGGCGGTTCGCCGGTTGATCACTGACCTCTGACCTCTGATCTCCGACCTCTGATTTTGACACCCTGACCACCACCTCGCCCTGCTCAGTGAATTTCACCGCGTTTCCAGCCAGATTGGTCAGGATCTGACGCAGTCGTCCGGGGTCGCCGGTGAGTCGGTCCGGGACGTCCGGGTCCGCGCTACAGATGAATTCCAGGCCCTTTTCATCGGCCTTGAAGGCCATCATGCCCGCAAAATCATCCAGCATGGTCCGCAGATCAAAATCCAGACTCTCCAGTTCCAGCTTTCCGGATTCGATCTTGGAAAAGTCCAGGATATCATTGATCAATGCCAGAAGGGACTCCCCGCTGGAACGCACTGTCTCAGCGTAATGCCTTTGCTCTGCATTCAAGTCGGTATCCAGCAAAAGACCGGTCATGCCTATGACGCCGTTCATGGGTGTACGGATTTCGTGGCTCATGTTGGCCAGGAATTCACTCTTGGCAATGGTGGCGGCCTCAGCCCGGGTCAGGGCCGTGTCCAGTTCCAGATTCTTCATCTCCAACTGCCCGGAGAACCGGCGCAGCTTTTCCTCGGCCTGTTTGCGCTTGGTGATGTCCGCATAGATGGCATAGCCACCCACGATCTCATCCCGCTCCTGGACCGGGCCGCCTTTGAGTGTGACATTTTTGGGCTCACCTGACCTTGTGTACCGGACTGTGTCCAGTTCAATCTGCTCACCCCTCAATATTCGGGGGGATCCATATTCATGGACCTTTTTATATGGGTCCACCACGGTATTGATGTTCTTTCCCCGGACCTCATGCAGAGCGTATCCGAACATTTTCGTAAACATGTCATTGACGTTGACTATACAGTGTCCGGTATCGAAAAAGACTATTGCGTCGTTGGTATTGGTGAACAAGGACTCGAAATGTGCTTTCTGGTGTAGAAGCTCCACCTCGACCTGTTTGCGCTCGGTAACATCCAGAATAAAGCCGTCGAGAAACACGATCCTGCCGTAATCGTCAGGAATGCCCCTGCCTTTCTCGTGCACCCAGCGGATGGCTCCGTCCTTGTGACAGACCCGGTATTCAATGTCCCACGGCCTGCCTGCCGATATTGCATCTTCAATGCTTTGGGTCACGAAGTCCGTGTCGTCGCGGTGAATAACGCTTTCATAGGTTCGCACTGCATTGTGGATGAAATCACTGGCCGGGAAACCGGTCAGAAGGCTTATCATGTTAGTCATGTAGAGCATGGTCCAGTCTTTGTCATACTTGCAGCGGAAGGTTACTCCAGGGATATTGTCCACCAGGGATTGATACTGATCCCGGGTGTGTTTGATTTCTTCCTCCACCCCCTTTTGCTCCGTGATGTCATCGGCCGAGCAGACAACATACTCCACTAACCCATGATGGTTGATCTTAGGGGACTTGTTGATGAAGAGCAGGCGCTGCCGGCCTGAGGCATCAGGTACCCACTCCTCGGTGCGCACCGGTTTGCCCGTAGAAAAGACCTCGACATTGCTCCGGCGGCAGACTTCAACAATGTCCTCAGGGAAGATGTCGTACATGTTCCTGAAGGCCAGGTCTTCGGCTTTTGCTCCGACAAAGTCCGCATGGGCTTTGTTTACGGCCCCGTAAGTATACTCACCGGTCAGGTACCAGACCTGGGTCTGGATGTTGTCCAGCAGGATACGCCGTTCCAGGGCGGCCAGTTCCAACATGTCGGTGCGAAGTTTCAAGTCCATCTGGTTGCGCACCCTGGCCCGGACAATAAGCGGATTAAAGGGTTTGGTAATGCAATCAACCGCCCCAAGTCTGAAGCACAGTTCTTCATCCCGGTCCTGGTCCGTGGCGGTCACGAAGATCACCGGGATGCTACAGGTACGCTCATCAGCCTTGAGCCGTCGACAGACCTGGTACCCGTCCATGTCCGGCATGAGGATGTCCATCAGGATCAGGTCCGGAACCTTTTCGCCTTTTGCCAGTTCCAGGGCCCTGGGGCCATTCGAGGCCTCCAGCACATGGTAATCCTCCCGGAGCAGATTGCCCAGTGCCTGAATATTGGCCGCCTGGTCGTCTACAATCAGGACAACGGGTTTTGAGGGTTTTTGATGCTCATTCATATCCTTCTCCGACTTCCGACCTCCGACTTCCGACCTCCGACCTTTGAAATTTTCACCAAGCGCCTAACGCGGTCTATGCCCGTAACCCAAAAAAATATTCTCACGCAAAGGTGCAAAGGTCGTCAAGGAAAGATGCAAGAAAAAAGCTTCATGATTTCAAAGGGTTATATCACAAGCACACCTGAATACTTGATAATCTAGAAAAATGCAGCTAGTATTGAGTGTTGTACAAGAACTTTTGACTGTCAAGCGGGAATAATAAAATGAAAAAACTGCCTATCGGGATTCAGACCTTTGAGAAC
The DNA here is from genome assembly GCA_003563255.1 of Desulfonatronospira sp. Classification (GTDB taxonomy): domain Bacteria; phylum Desulfobacterota; class Desulfovibrionia; order Desulfovibrionales; family Desulfonatronovibrionaceae; genus Desulfonatronospira. The sequence goes on from PWSL01000456.1 coordinate 10,292, forward strand.
TTGATTCAGGAAGGGTATTATTATGTGGATAAGACCCATTTTATCCATCAATTGACCTCCCAGGGCAAATACTACTTCCTGTCCCGGCCCCGCCGGTTCGGCAAAAGCCTGCTGGTGAGCACCATCAAGGCTGCCTACCAGGGAAAGAAGGACTTGTTTCAGGGGTTGTACCTGGAGGAAAACTGGGAGTGGGACACGTCTCACCCGGTGCTGCATATCAGCTTCGGGTCCGGTGTTCTGCACAGTGTCCAGGACTTGCACATTCGTTTTACCGCTATTCTGGAAAGTCACGAACGAGAATATAACTTCATCGTGCATGACAATGATTTGCGGGAACGATTCCTCAAGGTCATTTATACTCTGTATGAGCAGTACGGCCGGAGAGTGGTCATCCTGGTCGACGAATACGACAAGCCCATTCTGGACAGTATTGAGAATATTGATACCGCCGTGGCCATCCGGGAGGAACTCAAGAACTACTACTCGGTGATCAAGGATGCGGATCCATACATACAGTTTGTGCTCATTACCGGAGTGTCCAAGTTCAGCAAGGTGTCATTGTTCAGCGGTTTGAACAACCTGGAAGATATTACTCTGGATAAAAAACTTTCAACTTTATGTGGATACACTCAGGATGAACTGGAGACTGTTTTTGCTGATCTTCTGGAAGATGTGGACCTGAAACAGGTCAGACTCTGGTACAACGGCTATAACTGGTCAGGCAGAGAGGTTTATAATCCCTTTGATATCCTGCTTTACCTCAAATCAAAAGAATTCTCCAGCTACTGGTTTGAGACCGGAACACCAAGTTTTCTCATCAAGCTTCTCTATTCAGGACAGTACTGCATACCCGACATGGAGAACCTTACCGCGGGTGAAGAGATCGTGGGCAGTTTTGATCTGGAGAATATTACGGCCGAAACCCTGCTTTTTCAGGCCGGATATTTAGCCATTGCCCATTTTGAGCAGATAGGGTCTTTTCGTCGTTATACCTTGACCTACCCCAATATGGAGGTCAAATCCAGTCTGAACAACGCTATCTTGAGCACTCTAGCCCAGGACCGCCTGGCCAAGACCAGGAACCAGTCCCACCTGATAGATGCCCTGCTGTCCAATGACCTGGACAGCCTGAAAGATATTTTCCATGCCTTTTTCGCCTCAATCCCCCATGACTGGTACCGCAAGAACCAGCTGGCAGGATACGAGGCCTACTACGCATCAATCGTCTACTGCTACTTCGCCGCCCTGGGCCTGGATGTACAAGCGGAAGAGTCAACCAATAAGGGCCGCCTGGACCTGTGCATTCGTTTTCAGGGCCGTGTGTATATCATCGAATTCAAAGTGGTGGAGCTTACCGGCGAAGGCGCGACTCTGGAGCAGATCAAGTCCAGAGGATACGCTGAGAAGTTCGCAGGGCGCGAGGTGTACCTGATAGGCGTGGAATTTTCCAGTGCAGAGCGCAATGTGGTGGGGTTTGAGTGGGAGCGGGTGTCGGTATAGTATTGTTCTTCTGTTTAGCGCTTTGCATGTGGCACGGGGACTGGCTCTTCCGGGACCCGCTTGTCCCACGAAGTAAGTGCCGGGGTGCCTGTCCATAAACACTTCTTGTTCCCAGGCTCCAGCCTGGGGACATCGCTTTTTTGTAGCTCCAGACACATTTTTTTTGAAGCGGCTGGTGCCGCAAGAACTAAGCGTTCCCAGGCTGGAGCCTGGGAACGAGAGGCAAAGCGCCTGTCCCCAATTGAGACAGGTTATAAATTATTGAAGTTTCGCTGTAGTGATACTAAGCGCCGAATAAAAAAACAGCCCGATATTATGTGCACATGCACAAGTAGTCAGACATGATCTCGTAAAGAGGCCGCCTTTTCAACCGCCTGATAGATCTTATCCAGGGTAAAGGGCTTTTCCAGCACTGCTGCTATTCTGACCTGCCCAATCCAGGACGGGGCATACTTCTTGTACTCTGAAAGCCAGATGCAGGGAACTTCTTTGTATCTGTGCAGCATTTCAAGGTTGGCTCGTTCCTGAATACCTGCGGAACATACCAGTATGTCCGGGGAATAATCCGCGGACTTAACTTTTGTCAAAATCTCCAGTTCATGTCCCTTGTCCCGGAGTACATCCTCAAGCATCATCTGCAGAGAAACGTCAGAGCACAGAAGAGCGATCTTCAGCTTTTTGATGCAGAGAGGGTCGGGAACTTCTGGTATCATTGCAGCAAGGTCACGGCTGAGCCGGCTCACTCTTTCCAGGCCTTGCGGTTCTGCAGCAACAGCATCATAGCCCATGTCCCTGATAGCCTGCACCAGGTTTTCTGTTTCAGAAAGCAACTCGCCGAAGGACTTGTTCTCGTTTCCTTCCTGATCCTTACCGGAATCGAAAACAGAACTCTGAAGCAGGTTTATCAATGATTTCTCCCAGAAATCCCTGGATTCCGTTACCAGATATTTGCTTCTGGGATCTGAAAAAAGCGTGTATGCGGCTTTGTACACGGCCATTGCTCCCGGCGAAGCAGGACGTTTCAGGACTGCAAGCTTTTGTTCAGCAGTTGAGGTACGGAATACCTGCTCTTCAGGAATTGTTCCTAAACTGGAAATCTCCAGCTGCAAATATTTCTTGCAGGCTGAGGCAAAACCATTTTTAATCTTTTTGATGTTCAGCCCTTGGGGTACCTTGTTTAATAGCAGCCTGGGGGGGTGATGCAGCCCGCTTTGCTTCAGAACTTTCAGCAGGGCATACCCGTCTGTAAGCGACCCCGGTTCCGGGTTTATGATGATTATAAGCTCCTTGGCCGCCAGACAAAAGGAAACCACCTGTCTGTTAATGCCGGGTGAGTTATCCAGCAGAACAAAATCGTATCCTTCCAGGCTTGTGAGCTTGTTAATAAACTCTTTTTTCTTGGCCTTTTCCAGGTCAGCCAGAGCAGAGAGCCCCGATCCTCCGGAAATCACGTCCAGACCTGGATAGACTGTGTTAACTGCTTCAGGCAGAGATTTGTCATTTAAAATGACATCTTCAAGGCTCAGGCTGGGTTTAATCCCCAGGATTACATCAACATTGGACAGCCCCAGATCTACATCTATCAGGCATACCTTTTTACCCCGCACAGCCAGAGCGGCAGCCAGGTTGACCGCAATAGCGGTTTTTCCTGCCCCGCCCTTGCCGCTGGCTATTGAAATAATCCTGGTTTTTGGCATTAGTTTATGTTCAGGGAATCGTAAATATAAGTCAACAATGTTTTTATGTGAAAGGGTTTACGCATGCAGCGACAGTTACCCTGCTCCAGAGCCTCTTGCATTTCCTCATGGGTGGCCATTCCGGTAATGACAATGACAGGCAGGTGTTCATTAATTTTTCGGAATTCACGCAACAGGGAAAGACCGTCTCGCAGGGGCATCTTGATGTCCAGAAGCAACAGATCATAATAGTGGTTGTAAAGCTTATCCAGGCCTTTTTCACCATTATCCGCAGTATCCACGATCATGTTTTCGTTTTCCAGGGTTTCCTTTAATATGTCCCGGATATGTTCCTCATCATCAACAACCATAATTCTGGGAAGCGCCTGATCATCGTTTGCAGACAAAGGGCGCTGTGCTTTGGGTGCTGGTTTGAGCTGGTCTATATCCACAGGAAGTACAATTTCCACCCGAGTTCCTTTCCCAGGCTCACTGTGCATGTATATCCTGCCGAAATGGTTGTTGATGATTCCGTATGAAGTGGAAAGCCCCAACCCAGTGCCCTTGCCTTCTTCTTTTGTAGTATAAAAAGGATCGAAGATTTTGTTGAGATCTTCACTGGATATGCCTTCGCCCTCGTCATGAATACTGATAATAACGCTGCTGCAATCCTTGGAATGTTCTGTGCCGACGGTAATAGTGCCTCCCTCTTTTTCCATGGCATGCTGAGCATTGATGAGCATGTTGAGGAAGACCTGCTCCAACTGCCCGGGATCAGCCATTATTGCCTTCAAATCAGGAGCATGGTTTCTCTTCACTTTGATATCGTACCTTTTAAACTCTGAGCTCAGCAGTTCCAGAACCTTGTCAATTATTTTATGTACATGGGTTTCGATCAGATCAGGCGGAGTTGGTTTTGCAAAGTCAATGAGGTTGGCAAGGATTTTACTGATTCTGTCGATCTGCTCGGAAATAAGAGACAGCTCCTTTTGTTTCTTTTCATCTTTTTCCTTTAACTGCAGCAACTGGGCTCTGGCCGAAATAATGGCCAATGGATTGTTTATTTCGTGGGCAGCCCCGGCTGCCAAAAGACCCACAGCTGCCAGACGTTCAGTCTGCATGTGCTGCAATGTCAGCTTTCTGTTCTTCCATAGGGTTTGGGTTAGTTCTTCTGTAGTTTTATCCAGGTTATCGTAGAGTCTTGATTTTTCAAGACTTGCGGACAGAATTCGGGTGGTTTGAAAAAAGAGCTTACGTTCCTGTTCCTGGAAATAATGCCATTCAGGCTTGAGTAGTATGCCCAGTTCACCAGACATTTTATCCTGGTTTTGAAAACTATATATATGGAACATGGAGTGTATACCGTAATTACACGTACCAGTGGAGCTACTTCTGTCCTGATATTTTGAAAGTATTTTTTTTAAATTTTCCGGAATCTTCTGGTCAACATGTTCCCATACAGGAATGCCGTTGCGATCCAGGAAACAAAGCAATTTCCTTGCTCGTCCGTCATCCTTCCAGACAACTCCTTCCAGTTCCCTGGTATTGGGATCAATGACATAAAAAAAGCCTGTACGCACTGGATCGAATCTGCTCAATGCTTTGGCGGCTTCTCCCAGAATAGCCTGTTTATCAAAAAGTGGAGTAAGGCGTAAGGAAAGATCCTGGTTCAGGTTAAGAATCTCATGGTATTTTTCAAGCTGTTTGTTTTTTTGGTCCAGTTCAAGACTGAGGGCGGAGAGTTTTTTATTTGCTTGTTTGACTGTTTGAAGAAAGGTTGAGTTGAGATCGCTTTCTAAATCGAAAAATTCTGCCATGCGGGAAAAGTTTCTGGTAACCTCCTCTTTGACAGCATCCAAGTCTTTATTCTCTAGTCCAAGGTTCAGCCTGCTTTGTCCCTGTGTCAGAAAATCACAGGATATCTGATAGTCGCAGAAAATTTCATGAGCCAGTTCATTGGACTTAATAATTATTTTCTGCAATTCTCTGCTGTCCACGGGAATATCCTCAGGATCAAGCTGATGATGCAGCCATATGCTGTCCACTATATATTGTGGCAACCCCCACTGGGCTGCCAGGAGCTTGCCGATAATGCAATGGTTGGTATCCAGAACGGCTTGTTCTGCCTCGAGTATATGCAAATTTTGTTTCTGCCTGAGATCTTCAATTTTTTGATGGCTTTCAGGAAATATGTCTATAATGACCATTTTGCCGATGTCGTGAAGCAAGGCCCCGACAAAGGCTTTCTCCTTCAAAGATGGGCGGATTTTTTGAGAAATGGCTTCAGCAATGAGGGCTGACAATAGACTGTGAGACCATAACTGCCTGGATTGTAAGTAGAGGTCGCTGGTGGGATCTGCAAGATAGTCACTGAACATAACCCCCAGAAGCGCGCATCTTACCTGAGACAGTCCTGCCAGGGCTATGGCCTGTTTAGTGCTGGTTATTCTTTCTCTGAAGCCGGCTTGTACATTATTAACCAGCCTTAGTACTCTGGCTGTCAGTACAGGATCTGATTCAATGATTTTACCCAGAGCATTGAGATCGATATCGTCATTCATGGACTGGGTCAGGGCCTGTATTGCCACAGGGGGGATGACTGGAAGATCGTCAATTCTTTTAATCAAGGAGCGCATGCCTTGACCGTAAACAACCTTTGAAGGGCTGATGGAAGGGTTTTTTCCATGCATAATACGCTTGCTCCTGGAGTTATTTTTACTAACGCTGGCCTGTGCCCGCAACCCAAAAACATATTCTCACGCAAAGGCGCAAAGGTCGCCAAGGAAGACAGGATACCCCTGCTTCGCCTCTTAATCTTTGCGTACTTAGCGTCTGGCCTGCCACGCGCTTCGCGTGGTTCAATATTTTCTTGTTTATCCTGACAGGATTTCAGGAGTAAGTCACTAACGCTGGCCTGTGCCCGCAACCCAGATAAGAAAAGAGTTTTTTGCCCACAGATCACACCCAGTGAAATCCGTCCCAGTGAAACCCCCTTTGGGGAGTCCCATGGGACTGTTTCACGGGATAAACTGCGCTGAGACTTCGTCTATTCCACCGGGCAGGCAGATTGATACAGATATAAGAGATTGAAGAGATATATTTTTTTCCTTGCGGGAATAACACTACAGCGAAACTTATGATTGACCTCCGGGGACTGGCTCTTTTGCCGCCAAATTTTTGGAGCAATTACTATCACTACAGCGACACTTTATTTGAACTCGAAGGGGACTGGCTCTTTTGCCGCCGAGAGCCCAGCCATTTTACGGTTTGAGTTCGGCAAAA